>CALZCW010000009.1 GCA_945635805.1 uncultured Clostridia bacterium | reverse complement strand
ACCACGGAGCTGCACAAGGTGCCCGCGACCATCCTGTCCCGCTGCCAGCGCTTTTCCTTCCGCAGGATCCTGCCGGAGGACATCGCCGACCGGCTGAATTATATCGCCTACCGGGAGAGCATCACCCTGGAGCCTGACGCCGCCGCCTATCTGGCACGGCTGGCTGACGGCGGTATGCGCGACGCGGTGAGCCTGCTGGACCAGTGCGCGTCGGCGACGGTGGGGCCCATCGACACCGACCAGGTCTGCAGGACACTGGGCCTTGCGGGTACGAGAAAGACTGCTGAGCTGATGCAGGCCATCGGTAATCATGACAGCGCCCGGACCCTTGCGATTTTCAACCAGCAGTATGCCGAGGGGAAGGACCTGGCGGCTATGCTGGACGAGCTTTGTACCGTGGCGCGGGATCTGCTGATTCTGCGCACGGCCTCCAGGGGCGTCAGCCTGATTTCCGGTGTCTGCACGGAAAAGGAGCTGCAGACCCTCCTGCCGCTGTTCAGCCCGGGAGAGCTGCTGCGGATGACCCGGCTGCTGCGCGACGCGGCGGCGGGCTTCAACACCAGCGCCAACCGCCGTATCGACGCGGAGCTGTGCCTGATCCGGCTTTGTGAGCCGGAGGCGGTCATGGACGCGGAGTCTCTCAATGCGCGGCTGAGCCGGTTGGAGACGAAGATCGCCACCGGCAGCTTCGTAGCGCCCCAGGCGGCTCCTGCACCCCAGCCGGAGGAAGAAGCACCGCCCTGGGACGAGGAAGAACCGGCACTTCCTCCCGCAATGCCGGAGGAACCTCCCGTGAGCGCGGAGCCTGTGCCCGACGGTGCGTGGCCGGAGCTGGTCCGCCGACTGAAAACGGCCCTGAAGCCGCCGTCCTCCGGGATGTTTGCCGTGGCGGAAAACGCGCCGGTTCAGGGCGCGTTCCGGGGAAATGAGCTTTGCCTGACCGTCTATGCAGACTTTGCCGAGTCGCTGCTGAAGCGGCCCAATGTACTGCAGACCGTGGCTGAATGTGCCTCGGCCCAGATGGGCAGACCGATCCAGGTAAAATTGATGCGTCCGGGCCAGGAGCGGCAAAACGGCGAAAATTTTGACCGTTTGCTGTCCCGCAGCGCGGAGCATCCGGATATTTTTGAAGTAAAATAAAGGAGAATCAAGAATGGCAAAAGGCGGATATCGCGGCCCCATGGGCGGCGGCATGAACATGAATATGATCAAGCAGGCACAGAAGATGCAGCAGGATATGCTGAAAATGCAGGAGGAGATGGAGGCCAAGGAGTACGAGGCCACCTCCGGCGGCGGCATGGTGACGGCGCGGGTCAACGGCAAGCATGAGCTGGTGTCCCTGACCATCAATCCCGAGGCGGTGGACCCGGACGACGTGGAAATGCTCCAGGACATGGTCGTGGCGGCGGTCAATGAGTCCATGCGCAAGGCCGAGGCCGAGGCTTCCCAGAGCATGGCGAAGCTCACCGGCGGACTGAATCTGGGCGGTCTGTTCTGATGCGGTATTTTCCCGCCGCTTTGGAGCGGCTGACAGAACAGTTCGCCAAGCTGCCCGGCATCGGCGGCAAGACGGCCCAGCGGCTGGCCTTTCATCTGCTGAGTATGCCGGAGGAGGATGCCCGGGAGTTTGCCGACGCCATCATTGACGCGAAAAAATCGGTGCATCTGTGCCCCTGCTGCCAGAATCTGACGGACAGGGAGCTTTGCCCCATCTGCGACGACGAGAGCCGCGACCACGGCTTGATCTGTGTGGTGGCAGACCCCAAGGACGTGATCGCCATGGAGCGCGCCCGGGAGTTTACCGGCGTGTACCATGTGCTGCACGGCGTCATCTCCCCCCTGAATCACATCGGCCCCGATGATATCTGCATCCGGGAGCTGCTGGCCCGGGTAGGGAAGGGCGGCGTCCGGGAGGTCATCATGGCCACCAACCCCGACACCGAGGGTGAGGCCACTGCCATGTACATCTCCCGTCTCCTGCGGCCCATGGAGGTCCGGGTGACGCGGCTTGCCTATGGGATCCCTGTGGGAAGCCAACTGGAATATGCCGACGAGGTGACGCTCCTGCGCGCCCTGGAGGGCAGACGGGATATTTAGGAATCCTGATAACAGAATATTTCTGCGGCGCAGCCAGAAAAGGGCTGCGCCGCCGTTTTGTTCCCGCAGTTCCATCGGCAAGGCATGAGGCGCGGAAACCGCCGCATAGAATAGAGCGGAATATTTGTCCGACACCAAAAAACTGTCGGAAAATGACAGGAGGAACTGCTTTGGAGGAAATACTCCCGCGTCTGGGGGAAGCGGCCTGGGGTTGGCCGACCATGGCGCTGTTTGTTGGAATCGGTCTGCTTTTTACGATTCGTCTGCGGGGCTTGCAGTTCCGCAAGCTGGGCACAGCCCTCCGGCTGATCCGCACACAGGGAAGCGGCAGCGGCATCACGCCTTACGCTGCCCTGTGCACGGCCCTGGCTGCGACCATCGGCACGGGGAATATCGTCGGCGTGGCCACTGCACTCAGCGCAGGAGGTCCCGGCGCGCTGTTCTGGATGCTCGTCGCCGCCTTCTTCGGCATGGCCACTCAGTATGCCGAGGGCTTTCTGGCGGTGAAATACCGTCGCCGCGACAAAAACGGCTGGCTGGGTGGACCCTTCTGCTATATCGAGCTGGGGCTTGGCAAAAAATACCGCTGGCTGGCGGTGTGCTTTGCTGCCATCGGTGCGGCGGTTGGAATCTTGGGCGTGGGCACTGTCACCCAGGTCAACAGCATTACCTCTGCGGTGGATGGCTTTTTCTCCTCAGGAGTGGCCTTTTCCGTCGGCGGCCACAACTATTCCTGGGCAACGGTCCTCAGCGGCGTGCTGGTAACTGTAGCCGCAGCGGCGGTGCTTTTGGGCGGGGTAAAACGCATTTCCAAGGTCTGCGAGTCCCTGGTGCCCCTCATGTCCGTGGCCTATCTGCTCTGCTCCGCCGTGGTGTTAATCTGCTGCGCTGACCGAATCCCCTCGGCTGTCGTACTTATCGTCAAAAGTGCTTTTTCGCCCCGTGCGGCTTTTGGAGCGGGTGCCGGCATCACCATCCGGCAGGTGTTCCGCATGGGCATCGGGCGCGGCGTCTTTACCAACGAGGCGGGCCTCGGTTCGTCGCCCATCGCTGCGGCGGCTTCCGACGAAAAGGACCCGGTGCGGCAGGGCCTTGTGACCATGACGGGTACCTTCATCGATACCATTGTCATCTGCACCGTGACGGGCCTGTGCCTGGTGGTGACGGGTGCCTGGAACGCGCCGCTGGAGGGCGTGCAGATCACGGACTATGCCTGGAGGGAGGCGCTTCCCTGGAATGAAAGCCTGTCATCCTTCATCCTCATGGTCTGCCTGGTCTTTTTTGCCTTCGCCACCATCATCGGCTGGAATTTTTACGCCGAGCAATGCCTGCGGTATCTGGTAGGAGAGCGTCGCGTTCTGCGGATGCTCTATCGAATGGCTTACCTTTTTGCCATTGCTGTCGGCCCCTATTTCACCGTCAGCGCTGCCTGGGAAATGGCGGATGTCCTGAACGTCCTCATGGCTCTGCCCAATCTGACGGCGCTCCTGCTTCTGCAAAATACTGTGGTTTCTGACACGCTTCGACGGCTGCCGGCCACCCATAAGAAAAAATAACAGATATTATGTAAATTTGTTGTTGAAATCACGCGCTTTTTTTGTTAGAGTGATAGTAGCTGTTAAAAGAGAAGAGGTAGTGCCGTGGAATTCTCGAACCTTTACTTTTTATATATATTTTTGCCGCTGACTCTGGCGGTTTATTTCCTGATCCCTGGTCTGAAACGGAAAAATGTGGTCCTGCTGGTGGCGAGTCTGGTGTTTTACGCCATGGGGCAGCCCTATTATCTGCCGCTGCTGGTGGCCGTGGCCTTTGCCAATTTCTGGCTGGCGGAGCGGGTCATCCCGGGAAGAGCCGCTACCTTGCTGCTGCCTGTCGGCCTGAATCTGGTGATCTTAGCTGCGTTTAAGCTCCTGAAGGTATCCTTTGGCATCGCGCTTCCCATCGGCGTTTCCTTTTATACCTTTCAGTTGATCGCCTATCAGGTGGATGTCTACCGGAAAAAGCATCCGCCGGAGGGCTCGTTCTTCCATTTCCTGCTCTATATCTCCATGTTCCCCAAAATGCTCATGGGGCCCATTGTCCGCTATGACGAGGTCAAAACCCAGCTCACCCACCGGAAGACCAACCCGCGTGGTATCTTTGAGGGCGCGGTGCGTTTCTGCGTCGGCCTGGCAAAGAAGGTCCTCATTGCCGACTACGCCTATGTGGCCTTTACGGAGCTGGAGGGTCTGTCCTACGGTGCTGCTGCCTGGCTGGCGGCGCTGATGTTCATGTTCTACATCTACTTTGAGTTCTCCGGCTGTGCCGACATGGCCATCGGCCTCGGCAGAGTTTTCGGCTTCCGCTACGCGGAGAACTTTGACCTGCCCTACACCTCCCGGTCCATCACCGAATTCTGGCGGCGCTGGCATATTACCCTGGGCAGCTTCTTCCGGGATTACGTCTATATCCCTCTGGGCGGCAACCGTAAGGGCAAGGCCCGCCAGATCTTGAATTTGCTTATCGTTTGGGCACTGACGGGATTGTGGCACGGCGCCAACTGGAATTACATCATCTGGGGTCTGTATTTCTTCGTGCTGCTGGCGGTGGAAAAACAGTTGATGCCGAAGCTTGAAAAAGTGCCCTACGCGGCGCGGCTGCTGATCACCATGTTCTTTGTCCTCATCGGCTGGGTTATTTTCGCCCACGAGGACATGGGCGCTCTGGGCAATTCCCTGGCTATGATGTTCGGCAAAGGCCCCTTCTGGAGTTCCTCTGTTGGCGTGATTTTGGGCAACACGGTGCCGCTGATTGCCGTCTGCCTGATCGGCTCCTCAGTGCTGCCGCGCTGGTTCAGCTTCCTCTGGGGCGCCGTTTTGGTCCGGGGCCGCAAGGAGAACCAATTTTCTTTCCTTCAGCTCATTTATGCCATCAGTCTGCTGCTCTTTGCGGTGCTGCTGCTCTACCTGTGTACGGCGTCGCTGGTGGGAGCCGCCAGCAAACCGTCGCTGTACGCTTCGTTCTGAGGAGGTAAGCCAATGAAAAAAATCTATGCCGTCCTCGGCGCGCTGCTATTGACGCTGCTCCTGGTCGTGGGGATCTATTCGCTGTTTTCTCTGAATGCCGATGTGAAGAAGCCTGAACTGACCTTCAGTGGCCTGCTCAGCGGCAGCTATGCAAGCGGCACCCGGTCATACTATGCCGAGGCTTTTCCCCAGTCGGAATCGCTGAAAAAGATGAACACGTCCCTAAACGGCTTTTATAAATTCTCCGGCTTTTCCGGTGAGGACGACGTGCAGCTCATCCTGAACATGAATTCCCAGGCGGCGGACCATGGCGCGTCGCTGGAAAATCCTTCCACCGCTGCGTCGTCCTCCAATGGCTCGGACAGTTCACAGTCAACGGAGCCGACGGAACCGACCCAGCCGGAAACCACCGAATCTGTCGCCCCCAGTGACGGACCGGAAGCGGGCACCGTAGTGGAAAACCTGGGCGCCGCTCTGTTGGTGGGTACCCGCGCCGTGGAGGTGCCCTACGCTGACTACGATTCCATCAGCGACTATGCCGGCGCCGTGACCAATATCGCAACGGCCCTGGGCAGCGACGTGAATACCTACAGCATCGTCGTGCCCAACGCGGCGGAGTTCTACACCACGGAGGACTATCACACCGGCAGCTCCTCCCAGATCGACATGATCGACTATTGCTATGACCATATGGGCAGCAATGTCCGCACCGTCGATGCCTATTCCGCCCTGGCTTCCCACATCGACGAGTACATCTACTTCCGCACGGACCATCACTGGACCCAGTTGGGCGCCTACTATGCCTATACGGCCTTCTGCGATGCCGCCGGACTTCATGCCCAGCCCCTCAGCTCCTTTGAGACGGGCCAGTACGACTCCTTTGTCGGCTCCATGTATAATTTCCTCTCCGACTATCCCCAGAGCTCCATTCTGCGGGAAAATCCGGACACGCTGCATTATTGGCGGCCTTATGTGGAGACGGATACCTTCTACTATGAGGACGCGACCCTGAGCCTGAAATATGAGATCGGCGTCATCAGCTGGGTCGGCGACAGCGTTTCCAATAAGTATCTCTGCTTCCTGGGCGGCGACCACCCCGTGACCATCATTTCCACCGATGTGGACGGCCCGGTGTGCATGCTGCTGAAGGAATCCTACGGCAACGCCTTTGCCCCCTGGCTTACCAGCCACTACAGCAAGATCATCGCCATCGACCCACGGGAATTCAACCGCGACGGAAAACCCAGCCTGGACCTGAAGCAATTTGCCCAGGAGCAGGGTGTGGATGACTGCATCGTTCTGGACTATCCCATGGTGCTAAATTCCGACAGCTATATCGAATGGCTCAACCGCTTGGTGCAGTAAAAAATACCCGCCTGCAAAAGCCCTGCAGGCGGGTATTTCACGCATTGTTACAGAATCTTGCACAGTCGGGTCTTCATGAACTTCTCATTGATCCGTTCCACGACCTTGGGCAGCTTGGTAAACCGCGCTGTGAACCAGCCGATCTCCGCCACGATGATGCCGGAGACCACATCCGGCAGAACGTGCTGCTTGGTGTGGAGGGTGGAGAGGAAGACCAAAATGGAGCCGATCACGCACAGAACACAGGTCGGGCCCTTATGCCGGAGCTTTTTGCACTCGAACATATACCGTGTTCCCAGCCACGCCACAAAGCAGTGAATCGAGGGGAACAGGTTGGTGGGCGTATCGACCCAGTAGATGAAGCGCATGAGGAAGGGAATGAAGCCGGTGCCCTCCACCTCCGGGCGGACGTTGGTGGTCGGCATAAAGGCGAAGAAGAAAAAGCAGATGAGCTTGGCGACAAAATCCGCCGCTGCAAGCTGATATGCTTTTTCGGGGCTTTCCCGCGCCACAGTGGTGTATTGGTAGGCCCAGAAGACGAAGGTCCCTATGTAGACCAGCACCCAGGTCGGGTTAAAAGCAAAGTAGCTGTCCCACGGCGTCGTTAGGTCGATGACCCGGTCTATGCCGACGATGAGCTGGATCAGCTTGTTTCCCTGATAGGCGAAAAGATTCATAAGGCCCGTCAGGATCAGCGGAAAAATGGCGTAGGTTGGGATGATCTTTCGCAATGTGCGTCGAATCATGGACAATCACCTCGAATCATTGGGCCATTATATCCGCTCTTCCCGAAAAAGTCAACTATTCTTTCGGCTCGCGGAAGGCGAAGAACCGCTGCCCCAGGTAGTTAAGGCCGACAAACAGGCACATTCCCGTCAGCATGGCGATGTTGTCCCGCAGGGAGTCTCCCACGCCGGATAGAATTGCGGACATCAGCTTCTGGGCGACGCCGTAGGCCAGGAAATAGCAGACGGCAATGTTCAGGGCGAAACGGAGTACCACTTTCCAGCCGCCGCCCTGATATTTGAAGGTGAAATAGCGGTTGAGGAAGTAGCTCATGACGCTGGCAAGAAAGTAGCTGACGGCGGTGGAGGGCCAGTAGCTCCAATGGGCCAGATTGTAGAGCAGGAACATCAGGCCGTTGCCCACCAGGGTGTTGAGCACGCCCACCAGCAGGAATTTCCACAGCTTTTCGTCAAAAAGCGCTTTGATTTTTTCCTTCATTCTTCAGCCCCCCAACAGGTCCAAATGGTTCCGTCGCTGCTGACGGTAAAGATCGGCTCCCCGTCGGAGCTGAGAAAACGGAAGGTCACCCTTGCCGAAACGCCGCAGTGACTGGCGACATCCGCCGCCACTGCCACGGCATCAGACAGGTAGGTTTCGGGCGCCAGATCGTCGCAGTAGACCTCCTTGCCGTAGGACAGGGCACCGGCATAGCTGATGGTGGTAGTCTGGGTCATGGTCAGGGAACCGTCGCTGTATTCGCAGGTAAAGGCCGGCCAGAGAGTCGCGATATAGGCCTCCACGTCGGTCTGCTGGGTGGACGGCTCCGGGTCGCTGCTTTCCATGGAACTGTAGATGCTGTAAAACCGCAGGACCAGGAAAATGCTGACAGCAATCAGGACCGTCAGAACGATCAGAATCGCGGCAATAAGCCATTTCTTCATTGTAATCACCGCCTGTGTTTCATCTTATTCACGCGAAAGGAGAAAGCCCTGTCAAACAGGGCGGAGTAAGGAGCCATAGCAATGGGTAAAGTCGTTTTGATCTATCTGCTGACGGTAAACGCCGCAGCGTTTCTGATGATGTTTTTGGACAAGCGTTTTGCGGTCCACGGCCAATGGCGTATCCCGGAAAAGACACTGTTTTTGCTTGCTGTCCTTGGCGGGAGCCTGGGAGGCTGCCTCGCCATGCGGCTGTTTCACCATAAGACGCGCCACCGCAGCTTTGCCGTCGGCTTTCCGCTGCTCCTGGTTGTCCAGGCCGTGGCGCTGATCCTGCTTATTCATTTTGGCTATCTGCAGTGGACGTGATGTCCTATTTCTTTTTCAGCTTGTGCTTGGTTCCGTCGGGGGTGACGATATAGGTGTTGTCCAACTGGGCATTGAGGCTCTTGCGAAAGGCGGCGAGGTATTCCTGCCGCAGGGCGTCACGCTCTTTTGCCTCGTCCTCCGTCAGTCCGACGGTCTTGGCCTTGCGGGCAAGCTCGTTGATCCGCGGGATCATCTCTTCCATCGTCATTTTCATCATCTCCCAGGACATCATAGCGGATTTTGCCGCCGGTGTCAAGAAGGCGCTTGCCTGAAGGGCAGCCTTGGGGTATAATGGTATTTATCAGAATTTGCGTTTTATTTGGAGGCTCTTACATGAGAGTAATGATCATCGGCGGCGGCGCGTCGGGCATGATGGCGGCGCTGACGGCGTCGGAAAACAGGGAAAACCATGTGCTCCTACTGGAGCGGCAGGCCCGTGTGGGGAGAAAGCTCCTTGCCACGGGCAACGGCCGCTGCAATCTGAGCAATCTGAATTTATCTGCGGCCCATTACCACGGCCAGACGCCGGAGTTTTGCCGCTTTGCCCTGGAGGAATTCGGCGTGGAGCGCACCCTGGCGCTCTTCCGCGATCTGGGTCTGCTGACCACGGCGGAGGACAGCGGGAGAATCTATCCCCGCAGCGACAGTGCCAACAGCGTGGTCGACGTGCTGCGCCTGACATTGGAGCAGCGGAGCAATGTGGAGATCGTTACCGGCTGCGAGGTTTCGGAACTGCGGCGGAAAAAAGGAGAATTTTTCGCCCTGTCCGGCGAGAATCGCTACAGCGCTGACCGGGTCATCGTCTGTGCCGGCGGCGCGGCAGGAGGAAAGCTGGGCGGCACGGACCTGGGCTACCGGCTGCTTGCTTCCTTTGGCCATAGTAAGACCAAGCTATACCCGTCCCTCGTCCAGCTTCGCACCGATACGACCTACGTCCGCTCCTTAAAAGGCGTGCGCTGTGTGGCCCGTGCCCGCTACGGCGGACAGGAACGCACCGGTGAGGTGCAGTTTACGGACTACGGCGTCAGCGGCCCGCTGATCTTTGAGCTGTCCCGGGAGGCTGTCTGCCATACCGCAGGAGAACTGCTGTTGGACCTGCTGCCGGAAACAACCGAGGAGGAACTTTGCGCCATGCTGCGCGCACGCTGCAAGAATCTGCCAGGGCTGAAAAGCGAGGATTTACTCACCGGCATGCTCCACAACCGCCTGGGAAGGACCCTTCTGCGTTTCTGCGGCTGCTCTCTGGAAACGCCCTGCGGAGGGCTGTCTGCTCCGCAGCTTGAATGTATCACCCATGCAGTCAAACGCTTTGCTCTGCCCGTTCTGGGGACCATGGGCATGGAGGGGGCACAGGTGACGGCCGGCGGCATCCGGACGGAGGATTTTTACGATACAACGCTGGAAAGCAGACTGTGTCCCGGTCTTTACGCGGCGGGGGAGGTCCTGGATATCGACGGCGACTGCGGCGGCTACAATCTGCAGTGGGCCTGGTCGTCGGGACGTCTTGCCGGACAGCTAAGGAGGCGCCTATGATACGGATCAGGGACCTGATGCTGCCGCCGGAGCACGACCAAAACGCCCTGCTCTATCTGGCGGCTCAGGCGCTGCATGTGCGGGCATCGGACATCACGGCGCTGACCATCTTCCGCCGCTCCCTTGACGCGAGGAAAAAGCCGCTCCTGCGCTGGGTCTACACGGTGGATGTGACACTGCGCAGCGGAGAGGGAAAGCTGCTACGGCAAAATCGAAATAGCAAAATCAGTAAGGCCGAGCCGTATTATTACCATATCCCGAAAAAAACCTCGGACAAGCGCCCGGTGGTCGTGGGCTTTGGCCCTGCCGGGATGTTTGCTGCGCTGGTCCTTGCCAGAGCCGGTCTGCGGCCCATCGTCCTCGAGCGCGGCGATTGCGCCCGGGAGCGGCAAAAAAAGGTGGAGCGCTTCTGGCACGACGGCGTGCTGGACCCGGAGAGCAACGTCCAGTTCGGTGAGGGCGGTGCCGGGACCTTTTCCG
>CALZCW010000008.1 GCA_945635805.1 uncultured Clostridia bacterium | reverse complement strand
GCGTACTGGCTGGTATAGATCTGATAGTAGAAGCCGCGCTTTTCCAGCAGCTCCCGGTGGGTGCCCTGCTCCACGATCTGCCCGTGGTCCAGGACCAAAATCAGGTCAGATTCCACAATGGTGGAGAGCCGGTGGGCAATGACAAAGCAGGTGCGTTCGCGCATCAGATTGTCCATGGCCTTCTGCAGCAGAATCTCCGTGCGGGTGTCCACGTTGGAGGTGGCCTCGTCCAAAATCAGCAGCCGGCGGTCTGCCAGCATGGCCCGGGCGATGGTCAGAAGCTGCTTCTGGCCGCCGGAGAGATTGCTCAGATCGTCACCCACCACAGTGTCGTAGCCCTCCGGCAGGGTGCGGATGAAGTGGTCACAGTAGGCCCGGTCACAGGCGGCGATGATCTCCTCCCGGGTGGCGTCGGGCTTGCCGTAGGCCACGTTTTCCGCGATGGTGCCGCGGAAGAGCCAGGTGTCTTGCAGGACCATGCCGAACTGGCGGCGCATTTCCTCCCGGGAGAGGGTGGCGCAGGCCACGCCGTCGATGAGGATGCGGCCCTTGTCCACATCGTAAAACCGCATGAGAAGATTGACGATAGTGGTCTTTCCCGCGCCGGTGGGCCCGACGATAGCCACATTCTGGCCCTGCCTGACGTCGATGTTCAGCCCCTGGATCAGCGGGCTGTTTTTGTCGTAGGAGAAGTCCACGTCCTCAAAGCGGATGTTGCCCCTGGCCTCCTGGGGAAGCGCACCGTCGGCGTTCTCTTCCTCGGCCATGTCATAGAGCTTGAAGACGCGGCGCGCTGCGGCCTTTGCGTGCTGCAGGTCGCCGAAGCCGCCCGCGATCTGCTCCAGAGGGGAGGAAAACTGCTTGGCGTAGAGCAGGATCGTGACGATGATGCCCACGGAGGAGATGTGATCGCTCACCAGCAGCCAGCCGCCCAGCAGGCAGATGGCGATGTAGGCCAGACTGTTGGTCAGGGTGATGATGGGCCGGACGATGGCGGAGGTGAAATTGGCTTTGGCCTCCGCCTTTTGACGGCGGACGTTGACGGCGCCGTGCTTTTTCTCCATGTCAGCTTCCAGATTGTAGGCCTTGGTGGTGGCAAAGTTGGTGAAGGATTCCTCCACGACGGAGTTGAGGTTGCCTCCCTCGGTGAACATACTGTAAAAATGCTTCTCACTCTTGGAGGAGATGAAGGACGACAGGAGGATGGACGCGGGCGTCAGAGCCAGGACCAGCAGCGCCAGCAGCCAGTTTTCCCGCAGCATCATCACGCCGATGACGACAATCATCAAAAAGCCTGTCATCAGGGTGTCAACGATCTGATGGACGTAGTTGCCCATGGTGGACACGTCGTCGGTCATCCGCGAAAGGATGTCGCCAACGGGCGTCTGATCCACGAAGCTGACGGGCAGGCGCTTGATCTTTTCGGAGATACGGATGCGCAGATTACAGGTGAAGTAGCGGCTGACCACGTTGTTGAGCAGGAGCATTTTCAGATAGCTGAACAGGCTGTAGCCGACGTAGACTGCCAGCAGTACGCCCAGCTTCGGCAGGATGTCCGCCAGCAGGTCGCCGGCGTAGCTGCCCTCCCAGTAGCTGTAGAGGTCGTCAATCAGCGTGCCGAGAAGCTTGGGGCCGACCACGGCGCAGAGAATCACGACCAGGCAGAGCAGACAGGCCAGCAGGAGCCACTTCCAGATGGGCTTTGCCTCCAGCAGCAGCCGGGAGATCACACGTTCTTTTTTTCGTTTCATTTTGTGCCACCTCCCGTCTGAGAGGCAAAGATCTCCTGATAGATCCGGCACCGGCCCAGAAGCTCGTCATGCTTGCCCCAGTCCACCAAGCAGCCCTTGTCCATGACAAAGATGCAGTCGGCGCTCATGGCCGAGGTGATGCGCTGGGTGACGACAATCTGGGTCCTGCCGCGGATCTTTTCGTTGAGAGCTGCACGCAGATTCTTCTCCGTCAGGAAATCCAGAGCGGAGAAGCTGTCGTCGAAGACATAGATGGGCGCGTCCTTGAGGATAGCCCGGGCGATGGAGAGACGCTGCTTCTGACCGCCGGAGAGGTTTTTGCCCGCCTGCTTGATCTCGTAGTTCAGGCCCCCCTCGCAGCTTTCGATAAAGCCAGAGAGCTGGGCAATCTCCGCCGCGGCAAGGACCTCCTCGTCGGAGGCGCCGGGCTTGCCCATGCGGATGTTTTCGCCGATGGTGCCGGAATAGATGGCCGAACCCTGCAGCACGGAGCTGATATTCTCACGGAGCGTGTGCTTGCTCAGTACCTCAGTGGAGACGCCGTCCAGGAGGACGCTGCCCTCCGTGGGCATCCGGAAGCCAAGCAGCAGGGAAACAAGCGTGCTCTTGCCGCTGCCGGTACCGCCGATGACGGAGACCTTTTCGCCCTTGTGGATGGTCAGGGAGATGTCCCGGACCGCAGCTTCCGTGCCGCCGTAGGAGAAGGTCACATGGTCGAAAACGATCTGGCCGGTGAGGGCTTTTTCCTCACCCACGTTGGGATCGCCCATGCCCTCAGCGTCCAGAACCTGACAGATACGGTCGGCGGCGACCTGGGCGTGGGGGTACATGACCACGGCGAAGGAGGCCATGATGATACCGTTCATGACCATGGTGACATACTGGATGATGGCGAAAATGTCGCCTGCGCTGACGGCGCTGACGCCTCTGACCATCCGCCAGCCGCCAAAATAGATGATGAGGACCACGGACAGGTTGAGCAGCAGCATGGAAAGCGGCATCAGGATGCCCATGGAGACGTTGCCGCGGATGATGTTTTCGGCCATGACGTGGGTGGCTTCGTCAATCCGCTGATGCTCCCGTTCCTCGGAGTTAAAGGCGCGGATTACGCGGATGCCCCGCAGACGCTCCCGCATAATGGCGTTCTGCTTGTCGATATATAGGTCGGATTTTTCCCACAGGGGGAGGACCCGCTTGCCCACCAGGAGCACGGCCACAACGATGATGGGGATAAAGGCCATTAAAATCAGCGACAGGACCACGTCCTTGCGCATGGCCAGCACGACACCGCCGATAAAGAGCATGGGGATGGTGGCGACGGTACCTGCCAGCATGGAGGCGATCCAGGACACGGTGTCCACGTCGTGAGTGGCGCGGGTGACCAGGGCAGCGGTGCCCAGGGCGCCGAACTCCTCGAAGGAGAGCGTGTTGACCTTGCGGAACACGTCGGCGCGCAGGTCTGCGCAGAAAGCGGCGACCACATCGGTGCTGACCTTGGTACCGGCCAGAATGCCGCCCAGACTGACGACGGCGACGATGAGCATCTCCAGACAGCGCAGAAGAATGAAGTCAAAATCCCTGTTCTGGATACCGTTGTTGAGAATATCCGACATCAGCGTCGGCAGCAGCAGATCACAGAAGGTGGAAAGCGAGATCAGCAGCGTTGCCAGGATCAGCTTGCCCAAATAGGGTTTCAGATAATAGATAATTCGTTTCATGATTCCTTTATTATGTAGAGCGGATGAGTGAACGCATGGTTGTTTTGCAGCATGGATGGTTCAGCGGACGTGTTGAGTGGAGTCCGGTTGATAATTCTACCATACTTTTTTAGGTTTGGGAAGCCCGGCGACGAAAAAACAGTATACTTTTACGGCAAAATTTAGTATAATTATCTTTTGTAAGTCCCAAAACGGAAAAGAGGATCAATATGACCAGTTTATTGCTGCGATTGTTTGTAAAAAACCATGATGATACAGAGAATCCCGTGGTGCGTGGCGCTTATGGAAAGCTGGCCGGAGCCGTTGGGATCGTGTGTAACCTGCTGCTCTTTGCCGGCAAGCTCCTGGCAGGTATTCTCAGCGGCTCTGTGGCTGTCACCGCCGACGCCGTGAACAACCTGTCCGACGCGTCTTCCTCCCTTGTGACCCTCCTGGGCTTCAAGCTGGCCGAGCGCCCTGCCGACGAGGAACACCCCTACGGCCATGCCCGCATCGAGTACATCTCCGGCCTGGTGGTGGCGGCGCTGATCCTGCTCATCGGCGCGGAGCTGGCAAAAAGCTCCTTCAGCAAGATCCTCCACCCGGAGACGGTGGAGTTTTCCCTCCTGACCCTGGGAGTGCTGGTCGGCTCCATTCTGGTCAAGCTGTGGATGGCCCTGTTCTGCCGCAAGCTGGGCAGGCGCATCGACTCCACCACCCTGCTGGCCACCTCCGCCGACAGCCGCAACGACGTGATCTCCACGGCGGCGGTGCTGGTGGGCTGCCTGGTGGGCTACTTCTTCGACGTGAAGCTCGACGGCTACATAGGCATGGCGGTGGCCCTGTTCATCATTTGGTCCGGCTGCTCCATCGCCAAGGACACCATCAACCCTCTTCTGGGAGAGCGGGCCAGTGAGGAACTGGTGCGCAATATCTCCGACCTGATATTGTCCCATGAGAAGATCCTGGGCATCCACGACCTGATGGTCCACGACTACGGCCCGGGTAACTGCTTTGCCTCAGTTCACGCCGAGATGGACAGCGCCGAGGATCCCCTCATCTGCCACGACATCATCGACGACATCGAGCGCGATGCCCTGCGGGAGCTGCAAGTACACCTGGTCATCCACTACGACCCCATCGTCACCGACGACGAGGAACTCAACGCCGCCCGTGCGCTGGTGGAGCAGGAGATCAAAAGCATAGATGAAAGCCTGAGCCTGCACGATTTCCGCATGGTGCGCGGCCCCGGTCACACCAATCTGATCTTCGACCTGGTCATTCCTTACTCCATGGAGGATCGAAAGGCGGAGCTGAAAGCCCGCATCGATGAGCGTCTGCAGCGGCAGGACCGGAAGTATTACACCGTCATTACCTTTGACGAGGTGGCGCATAACCAGATTAGCACCGGAGGCTGATAAAAGCAATCAACTACTGGTTGTTCAACGGTAGAAAATATGAATTTTCTGTAAGGAATTGCGTTTCCGGCTTTTTTTACAGGACAAAATGTGGTACAATAGCCCCAAAGTAGTGGGAATACCACAGGAAAACATGGAAAGAAAGGTCCAATTTTTATGGGATTGTTCAGTAAAGTATTCGGTACCCGTTCCGAACGTGAGGTCAAAAAGCTCCTGCCCACCGTCGATCGTATCGAGGCTCTGGGCCCGGATATGGCCAAGCTGACCGACGAGGAGCTGCGGGGAAAGACGGCGGAATTCAAGACGCGCTATCAAAACGGCGAAACGCTGGATGACTTGCTGCCGGAGGCCTTTGCCGCCTGCCGCGAGGCTGCCGACCGTGTGCTGGGAATGCGTCCCTACCGCGTCCAGCTCATCGGCGGCATCGTACTGCATCAGGGACGGATCGCGGAGATGAAGACCGGCGAGGGCAAAACGCTGGTGGCCATTCTGCCGGCCTATCTGAACGCCCTGACGGGCAAGGGTGTCCATATCGTCACGGTCAACGACTATCTGGCCAAGCGCGACTCGGAGTGGATGGGCAAGGTCTACCGCTTCCTGGGCCTGAGCGTGGGCCTGATCGTCCATGACCTCAAATCCAACCAGCGCCGCGAGGCCTACAACGCCGACATCACCTACTGCACCAACAACGAGCTGGGCTTTGACTACCTGCGTGACAACATGGCCCTTTACAAGCAGGATATGGTCCAGCGGGGTCACAATTTCGCCATTGTGGACGAGGTGGACTCCATCCTCATCGACGAGGCCCGGACGCCCCTTATCATTTCCGGCAAGGGCGAGGATTCCACCAAGCTCTATGAGATGGCGGACTTCTTCGTCTCCGGCCTGAAGAAGAAGGTCTTTGCCTCCACCGACGAAAAAGAGGAGCAGGACGATCTGGACTGCGACTACTATGTGGATGAAAAGGCACGGACGGCCAACCTGACCGCCCGGGGCATCGAAAAGGCAGAAAAATTCTTCGCCGTGGAAAATCTGGCGGACATCGAAAACACCACCCTGACCCACCACATCAACCAGGCCATGCGCGCCCGGGGCATCATGAAGCGGGACATTGACTATGTGGTCAAGGACGGACAGGTCATCATCGTTGACGAGTTCACCGGCCGCCTTATGTACGGCCGCCGCTATAACGAGGGCCTCCACCAGGCCATTGAGGCCAAGGAGGGCGTCAACGTGGCAGGGGAGAACAAGACCCTGGCCACCATCACCTTCCAGAATTTCTTCCGCCTCTATGGTAAGCTCTCCGGCATGACCGGCACGGCCCTGACCGAGGAGGAGGAATTCTCCGCCATCTACAAGATGGACATTGTGGAGATCCCCACCAACAAGCCCGTCATCCGTGTGGATCACAACGACGTGGTCTACAAGACCGAGGCCGGTAAGTTCCGCGCCGCCATCGCACAGATCAAGGCCTGCCATGAAAAGGGCCAGCCCGTGCTGGTGGGCACCATTTCCATTGAAAAATCCGAGCTGCTCTCCAAGCTCCTCCGGCGGGAGGGCGTGCCCCACACGGTTCTCAACGCCAAGCACCATGAAAAAGAGGCGGAGATCGTCGCCCAGGCCGGTAAGCTGGGCGCCGTGACCATCTCCACCAACATGGCCGGTCGTGGCACGGACATCATGCTGGGCGGCAACGCCGAATATATGGCCCTGTCCGACCTGCGCAAAGAGGGCCTGCCCGACGAGGTCATCGCCGAGGCCAACTCCTACGCCGAGACCGACAATCCGGAAATTCTGGCTGCGCGGCAGGCCTTCAAGGAATCCTATGCCCGTCATAAGATCGACGTGGACGCCGAGGCGGAAAAGGTTCGTGCGGCAGGCGGTCTGTTCATCGTCGGCACCGAGCGCCACGAATCCCGCCGTATCGACAATCAGCTCCGCGGCCGTTCCGGCCGTCAGGGCGACCCGGGCGAGACCCGCTTCTTCCTGTCGCTGGAGGACGACGTCATGCGCCTCTTTGGCTCCGAGCGCATCATGGGCATGCTCAACACCCTGGGCATCGACGAGGACACGCCCATCGACGCCAAGCTCCTGTCCAACGCCATCGAAAACGCCCAGAAGACCGTGGAGAGCCGCAACTTCCAGGCCCGAAAGAATGTCCTGGAATACGATGACGTGATGAACACCCAGCGCACGGTCATCTATGAGCAGCGCCAGAAGGTCCTGGACGGCGAAGACCTGTCCTCCACCATCGACGCCATGATCCACCATGTGATCGACACCGAGGTGGCCGACGCCTTCGGCGCCGAGGAGGGAGAGCCGCTGGAGCGTCTGGCGGCGAAATTCGAGGGGATCTACATTCCCAAGGGCGCCATCGACGCCTCCTATACCCAGGAAAACGCCGCCGAGAAGCTCTATGAGGGCTTCCGTGAGACCTACCGGAAACGGGAGGCAGAATTCGGCGCGGAGCGGATGCGGGAGATCGAGCGCATTATCCTCCTGCGGGTCGTGGACGAATACTGGATGGACAACATCGATGCCATGGACGATCTGAAGCAGGGCATCCGCCTGCGGGCCTACGGTCAGACGGACCCGGTCATCGCCTATAAGCGGGAGGGCTTCGCCATGTTCGACGGCATGATCAACGCCATCCGCGAGGAGACTGTCCGCCGCCTGTATATCTTCCGTCTGCGCACGGAGGCCGACGTCAAGCGCCAGCAGGTGGCCAAGATCACCGGCACCGGCGGCGACAAGACCGTCAAGCAGCAGCCGGTCAAAAAGGTGAAGATCGGCGCCAACGATCCCTGCCCCTGCGGCAGCGGAAAGAAGTACAAGTATTGCTGCCGCGACAAGGACAACGCCAAATGAGCGGGTTTTATGTAAACCGAAAGGGGACACTGGAATACCTGACAGCGCCCGGACTGGAGGGGACGGCCCACTGCTTTTCCACCCGGTTTGGCGGCGTCAGCGAGGGCGCTCTGGCTTCCCTCAATCTGGGCGTCCACCGGGACGACAGTCCCGGGAATGTCCTGGAGAACTACCGCATCCTGGGCGAGGCTGTAGGCTTCGACCCGAAGAATACGGTCTTCACCCGCCAGCTTCACACGGATATTGTGGAACGTGTGGGAAAACGGGACTGCGGACGGGGGCTGATCGTCCCTGTGGACCACGCCTGTGACGGCCTGGTCACCAATGAGCCGGACGTGGTTCTGACGGTGTTTTCCGCCGACTGCACACCGGTGCTGCTCTATGACCCGGTGGCAAGAGCGGTGGGTGCCGTCCATGCCGGCTGGCGGGGAACTGCCGCCGCCATTGCCGCGAAGGCCGTGGAGAAGATGGTGTCTGAATTTGGCTGCCGCCCGGAGAATATCCGCGCCGCCATCGGACCCTGCATTTCCCAATGCTGCTTTGAGACCGATGCCGACGTACCGGAGGCCATGTGGGCGGCCTTCGGAGAAACAGCCAACGCTGCCATCCGTTCTGTGGAAAAAGCCACGGGGAAAAAATATTATGTAAACCTAAAAGAGCTGAACGCCATTGCCCTGCGCCGTGTCGGCGTGACGGCCATCGACATCGCCTGCGAGTGCACTGCCTGTGAGCCACAGCGCTTCTGGTCGCACCGCCGCGTGGGCAACGAGCGCGGCTCCCTTGCCGCCATGATCATGTTACGAGGAGACGCCCTGTGAAAAGATATATTGCGCTGCTGCTGGCGCTGACCCTCCTGCTGAGCGGCTGCACGGTTGCGCAGCAAACCGAAAAAACGGAGACAAGCGCCCCGACGGAGATCACCGGGGAAACAGAGGAGGCCCTGGAGACGGTGGAGACGGCGGAGACGGCGGAGGACGAGGACAGTTTCGGACTGTCCTACCTGTCCGAGTACGGCCTGAATCCCTATACCTGCACCGCCACGGTCAATCGCGCCCTGTTTTCCCTGCTCTATGAGAGCCTGTTTTCCATCTCTACCCAGTTCCGTGCCGAGCCGGTTCTGTGCGAGAGCTACCGTATGATTGACGAGGGCAGGACCTATGTGTTCACGCTGGTGGAGGGGGCGACCTTTTCCGACGGGACGCCGCTGACGGCCCAGGACGTGGAGGCCTCCATTCAGGCAGCCCGATCCAGCTCCTACTATAAATTCCGCCTGTCCCACATCTCCTACTACACCACCCAGGAGGACGGGACGCTGCTGATCCAGATGGACACGCCCTATGAGAACCTGCCCCTGATCCTGGACATCCCCATTGTCAAAAAGGATACTGTGTCGGAGGCCTATCCCGTGGGCACGGGGCCCTACCGTCTGCAGGGAAACCGCCTGATCCGCAACCGCCACTGGAAGCAGACCCAGACGCTGGTCCTTGACCGGGACAGCATCGAGCTTTCCCCCTGCGATACCACGGGTGAGCTGCGGGACAACTTTGAATTTGGCTCCACCGATCTGGTCTACTGCGACCCCAACAACGCTGCATCCGTGGGCTACCGGTGCGACTACGAGGTCTGGGAGGTCCCGACCACGGTGATGCATTACCTTGGCTTCAACCTCTACAGCGGCTATTTTGCCAACAACACCCTGCGAACGGCAGTGACCTACCTGCTCAACCGCGATGAGATCGTCAGCGAGTACTACGGCGGATTCGCCCTGGGCAGCAGCCTGCCCTGTTCACCCTACGCCGACCTCTACGACGCCCAGCTTGCGGAGAGCTACGACTACGCACCGACGGAATTCCAGGCGGCGCTGCGGGAGTCGGGCATCCTGACTTCCCCGGAATATGAGTACCATCAGGGCATTTTCCTGGTCTGCTCGGACGACATGGTCCGGGTGGAGACGGCCAGATACATCGCCCAGCTTCTTGACGACGCGGGTCTGAATATCGTCGTCAGCGCGGTGGATCACGACACCTATCTTCAGGAGCTCAACGACGGCGACTTTGACCTCTATTACGGCGAGACGCGGCTGACACCTAACTTCGATCTGTCCGAGTTCTTCCGAAGCGACGGAAACCTGCAGTACGGCTCCATCAAGAGTACTGCGTTGGCGGAGCTTTGTACCTCGGCTCTGGAAAACACCGGCAGCTTTGTGGAACTGTGCGCCCAGGTGGCCAAGGAAGCGCCCATCTGCCCGGTGGTGTTCAAAAGCTACGCAGTCTATGTGACCCGCGGCAAGATCACGAGCCTGACGCCAACGGTGGACAATGTGTTCCACGATTCAACCTCGGCGCGGAGCCTTGCCGACGCGGACAAGACCTACGAAAACGCCGACCCTACGGCGGAATAAGCCAAAAAACGACGCAGTGCGGATCGTTTGATCTGCACTGCGCTGTTTTTTCATTTTCCCTGGATCTCCCCCGCCTTTTTCAGAGAGAGCTTGGTAATTGCCGGACCGACCAGTTCATAGATCAGGGTGCCGCAGAGAATGACCGCCCGGATCTGGGGGGCGAACTCCGGCACTACCTCGCCGGCGGCCAGCGAAAGGCCGATGGCGACGCCTGCCTGGGGAAGCAGACAGGGGCCAAGGTATTTCCGCACCGTCTTGTCGCACTTGCAGATGGCCGCGCCGAGACTTGCACCGAACATCTTGCCGACGATACGCAGAAGAATGTAGATCACACCGATGATGCCGACGGTGGGCAGGACGGAGAGTTTCAGATCCGCACCGGAGGCCACGAAAAAGAGCATGAAGATCGGCGGCGTGACACTGTCACAGATGTCCATGAGCTTATTGACATCGGGAGAAAAATTGGC
>CALZCW010000007.1 GCA_945635805.1 uncultured Clostridia bacterium | reverse complement strand
GCTCTGTTCACAGAAAAACCCCGTCTGTTATGAAATACAGACGGGGTGATTTTTAATGGCTCCAAAAGAAAAGCATGAGGGCGATCGCCAATCCCAAGGCAACGATAAACACCAGTGCGATCAGCAGTCCCGCACTCAGAGCGCCGAAGATAAACGAACGGGTCTCCTTGCGGTTGAGCGGCGGATTCTGACTTGCGCCGCTTTCCACTTTTCTATCCCCGCGCTTTGACTCCTCCATGCGCGGATTTGTTTGGGGAATAAAGAGATTGCGCCGCCGGACCTCACTCATGTCAGCGATGGTACGGCCATCGTCATCTTCGTATTCAAGAGGCTTCCGCTTCATCACTTATCAAACAGGTGACAGACCACATAGTGTCCCGGCTCCACCTCACGCTGGCAGGGAGCCTCCTCACTGCACCGGGCAGTTGCATAGGGGCAGCGGGTGTGGAACTTGCAGCCGGAGGGAGGATTGGCCGGAGAAGGCACGGAGCCTTCCAGCACGATGCGGTTTCTGTGGACCGTAGGATCCGGGATGGGGATCGCGGAGAACAGCGCCTTGGTGTAGGGATGCAGCGGGTTGCGGAAGATGTCCGTAGTGTCGCCGTACTCCACCAGGCTGCCCAGGTACATAACGCCGACCACATCAGAGATGTGCTCCACGACAGACAGGTCGTGGGAAATGAACAGATACGTCAGCTTATACTTTTCCTGCAGGTCCTTCAGCAGGTTGATGATCTGCGCCTGGATGGAAACGTCCAGCGCAGAAACAGGCTCATCACAGACCACAAACTCAGGGTTCAGGGCCAGAGCTCTGGCAATGCAGATACGCTGGCGCTGACCGCCGGAGAACTCGTGGGGATAGCGGTCCTTGTGGAAGGGCTGCAGACCGCAGTTGTCCATGACCTGATCCACATAATCGGAGAACTCTCCCTTGGGGACCAGGTTGTGCTCACGGACCGCTTCACCGATGATCTCGCCGACAGGCATTCTGGGAGACAGGCTGGAGAAGGGGTCCTGGAAAATGATCTGCATCTTGGTGCGCATGGCGCGCATTTCTTTGTTGGTCAGGTCGTAGACCTCGCGGCCGTTGAACAGCACCTGTCCACCGGTCTTTTCACCGCTGAGGCGGAGGATGGTACGGCCTGCAGTTGTCTTGCCGCAGCCGGATTCGCCGACCAGGCCCATGGTAGTGCCGCGCTTGAGGTTAAAGGTAACGCCATCGACAGCCTTGACATAACCGACGGTACGGGAGATCAGGCCGTCCTTAATGGGGAAATACTTCTTCAGGTTGTTGACCATCAGGATATACTGAGGGTCATACTCGACGGGGGTGTAGGAATCGTCGATGAAAAGCTTGTCCTTCTTCTCGGCTTTCTTTTCAGACTTATTCTCAGCCATTGGATTCACCAACCTTTCCGTCGTAGTAGCGGTAGCAGGAGACCTTGTGGGTCGGGCTCACGCTGACCTCATGAGGATAATCGCCGCTGCAGCCCTCAACGCACATCTCACACCGGTCCTTAAAGTAGCAGTAGTTGGGCATATTGACCGGATTCGGCACCTTGCCCGGGATGGCGTAGAGCTTATCCACCTGCTTACCGACGACAGGCTTGGAGGCCATCAGGC
This sequence comes from uncultured Clostridia bacterium, assembly GCA_945635805.1. Taxonomy (GTDB): domain Bacteria; phylum Bacillota; class Clostridia; order Oscillospirales; family Oscillospiraceae; genus JAZOXB01. The sequence continues at coordinate 9,332 of CALZCW010000007.1, read as the reverse complement.
CGATGGTGTAAGGATGGCAGGGATGAGCGAAGATTTCTTCCACCGTGCCCTTTTCCACGATACGGCCGGCGTACATAACCACCACGTAGTCCGCCATCTCGGCGATAACGCCCAGATCGTGGGTGATGAACATGATGGAGGAATTGATCTTATCCTTCAGGTTGCGCAGCAGGTCCAGTACCTGGGCCTGAATGGTAACGTCCAGCGCGGTGGTGGGCTCATCGGCGATGATGATACGGGGACTGCAAGCCAGCGCCATGGCAATCATGACGCGCTGGCGCATACCGCCGGACAACTCGTGGGGATACATCCTGTAAACGCCCTCGGTATTGGCGATGCCAACCATATCCAGCATTTTCAGAGTACGTTCTCTGATCTCATGCTTGCTCAAGTTTTCCTTGTCGTGGAGCTTGATTACCTCGTCCACCTGGTCGCCGATACGGAAGACCGGGTTCAGCGCGGTCATAGGTTCCTGGAAGATCATGGAGATATAGTTACCGCGGATCTCCTGCATCTTTTCCAGGGGCATTTTTGCAATATCATAGGCCTTGTCGCCCATGTTGACGCGGATCTCGCCCTCGACAATCTGGCCCTGAGGACGCTGCAGAAGCTGCATCAGCGACAAGCTGGTCACGGACTTGCCGCAGCCGGACTCGCCGACAACGCCGACGGTCTTGCCGGTGGGGACCTCGAAGGTCACGCCGTCGACAGCCTTGACCGTTCCCACATCAGTGAAGAAGTAGGAGTGTAGATTATCGAATTCAACCGTGTTGTTGGGGTCCTTCATCTGCGTCAGGTATTCCGATTCGGGAACATGCTTGCGCTTATGCTGCTTTTCCAAGGCATTGGTAACCTTGCGGTTGTAACGGGAGATGCGGCGGGAGTCTTTTGCAGAGAGATAACCCTCAGGTTTTTTTCGTGCCATAAATTATCCCTCCTTATCGTTTCATTTTCGGATCAAAAGCGTCGCGCAGGCCATCGCCCACCAGGTTAAAGGCAAGGACGGTCAAGAGCAGGCAGACGCCGGCAGGGATCCAAATGAACCAGTAATTGGTCAAAACGCTGATGTTGTTAACGTCGTTGATGATGTTGCCCCAGGATGCGAAGGGGAACTTAACGCCCAGGCCCAGGAAGGACAGGGTCGCCTCCATGATGATGGTGGAGCCAAGGCCCATGGTGGCCGAAACAATGAGCTGTGGCATGACATTGGGCACCAGGTGGCGGAAAATACGACGGGAAGTTTTGATGCCGCAGGCTTCCGTGGCGGTCATAAACTCCTGCTCACGCAGAGAGAGAATCAAGCCGCGGATCATACGGGCAACGCCGGGCCAGCTCAGGAAGCCAAGGATCAGCATCAGGTAGATCATACGGATCTGCGGGTCCACACGCATGGCGTCCATAGCAGCGCCCAGAATGATAATGATAGGCGTGGACGGGATGCAGTAGAAGATATCGACGATACGCATGATGACCATGTCGACCCACTTGCCGAAGTAGCCGGAGATACCGCCCATGATAACGCCAAGCACGTTAGCAATGATCTCAACGATAAAACCGATGATCAGGGAGACGCGGCCGCCGTACATCAGGCGGGTCAGCATATCCATGCCATTGCGGTCAGTGCCGAGCCAGTGTTCCTTGCTGGGGGGAGAATAGGTGTCAAAGACACGACTCTGCGTGCTCTGAAGGACCTCCCAGGTATCAGACGCTGCCTGGTAAGTTACGAGATATTCACTTTCCACGCCACCGGCATCGGTAAAGGAGAATTCTTCCTCGCCGTTCTTAATTGCCTCAGTCAGCTCTTCCTTAAAATCACGGGAGAGGAACACGTCGGGCATGATCGCATTGACCTGATAACGGCTGATATATGCAACTTCCGTGTCGCCGCAATAGACGACGCCGCCCTCATCGATGGTATAGGCCTCGCCGTCATGGGTAAAGGAGGTCTCGCCATTGGTGTAGGCCTTCAGCACGTCGTACTGCATCGCAAAGGGAAGGCTCATGCCTTCATTGCTGGAGCTGATGATATCTTTATAGGCAATACCGATCATGGTGCCGTCCTCCAGAGAGACGGAGATAAAGTCCTCGCCCTCAGTGGTCACGGTATAATTCACGTTACGGTAGGTAAAGAAATCATTTCCCTTCTGCAGCGCGAGGATCATCTGAGCCTGAATCACACTGTCAAAGGACTGACCATCTGCCGTCGCATAGCGGAACTCGTCGTTTTCCACAACTCCGGCGTAAGTCTTGTTGAGATACTCATCGCGGTAGAATAGCTGATCCTCGTCATACGGAGAGATCAATCCGCCGACAAAGGAGAAGAGGAACATAAAGATCAGAACTGCAAGACCGACGACAGACGTCCGGTTGCGGAAAAAGCGCTTTGCAACCAGGGCCCCAGGAGAAAGGACCTTAACGCGGCGGTCATCATTCAGGGATACGTTTTCCGTAGAGACACTCTGGTCTTTCTTTTTGTTTTCTTTCGACATAGGAAAGCGCCCCCTCTCTTAAGAAATGCGCACACGTGGATCGACCACAGCGTACAAAATATCGGAAATCAGATTGCCCAACAGGGTCAGGACCGCCAGGAACGTCAGATAGAACATAGAGAACGGAATATCTCCGCCGACCATAGCCTGGTAGGAAGTATAGCCGATGCCGGGAATGGAATAGAGAGTCTCCGTAATCATAGCGCCGGAGAACAGGCCGGGCAGGCTGCCGCCAATGATGGTGACCAGCGGGATCAGGGTGTTACGGAAAGCATGATGGTACACGACCTTCCGCTCACTCAGGCCCTTGGCACGGGCGGTACGGATGTAGTCGGCGTTCAAAACCTCCAGCATATTGGTACGGGTATAACGCATCAGTCCGCCGATGGAGATGACCGTCAACGTAACGATGGGCAACACAAGATGATGCGCCTTATCCAGGAACTTGCCCCACGCGCTGAGCTGCTCATAGTTTCGCCCGACCAAACCCATCAGGTCAAACCACCCAAGCTTAATGGAGAACACAAGCTTCATCAGAGAGGCAAAGAAGAAGGTCGGCAGTGAAATACCAGCCAATGCGATAACGGATATTGTATAGTCGGTCTTGGAATACTGCTTTTTCGCAGCAATGATTCCAAGGGGTATGGCAATGATGACCTCAAAGAACAAGGAGATCGCACTCATGATAAAGGAGATCCAGACCGTATCGCTAAATTTCTCAAGGACCGGGACGGTATAGAACCAGCTGTCACCAAAATCGCCCCGGAAGACCTGGCCGAGCCAGGCGAAATAGCCGGGTATGATGCCCCCGTCCATATTATACATCTCTTTGAGCTGAACCATCCATTCGTCAAAGCTCTTGGAGCCGGGCTGCATGGATTTCTGGCGCGCCATGGACTCAATATAGGAAGTCGGCAGGCAGCGCATCAGCGCATAGATGATAAAGGCAACAAAAAATAAGATAAGTATTGATATCAGTATACGTTTTACTATATATTTTCGCACGAATACTCCTCCATTCCGATACGCAGTAAAAAAAGCGCTATGAAAAAAATAACGCTCCACTGCGTATCAAGCAACGGCTCCGCAACACAGGCAGAGCAGTTGCTTGATACGCAGTTGGGCTGCTCCGCAGCCCGCAGGCTGCGGAGCAACCGTCCGATACTGATTCCTGACGAAATATTTAATCAGAAACCCCGTGTGCTTCGCACACTCACCTCGTGCTTAAGGCACGCTGTGCCGTCTCATGCAGAATCTGACGCGCCTTCGGCGCTATAAAAGCTTTCAGGCTTTTTATCAGATTCTAGTATGAAAGACTTTCAGAATCAGACGATAGTCTATATTCTATTAGATTAGCCCTTAGTTTGCATTCAGCTCGATGTTCTCAATCTCGGACATCCAGCCATAGAAGGTGGTGATGTCGGGAGTGACAGTGCTCATATCAACACGCTCGGAGCTGAAGATGATCGCATTCTGACGCTGGTAAACAGGAATCTCAACGGCCCAGTCGATGACGATGTCAAGGCAAGACTTGTACATAGCCTTACGATAGGTCTGATCGGTGGAAGCACGGGCATCCATGATCAGCTGGTCGAGCTCTGCGTCAGCGATGCAGTACATGTAGTTGGAGCCGCCCTGGTTGGCGCCGCCAGCCTGGTTCTGGCCTTCGGTCGCAGTGCCGGCGTTGGCAACGTCGGAGTAGTAGATCTGGTACATGTCGGGGTCAACAGTTGCGCCCCAAGCGGCAGCCCACATAGCAACCTCGCCGGCCTCAAGACCGGTCCACAGATCGCTGGAGTTGGTCAGGTCCTTGATGATGAGGTTGATGCCCAGCTCTGCGAAAGCGTCGCGGGCCAGGGTGCAGATCATGAAGGAAGGATGGTTGCCGGTGCCGTCGGCGGGGATCCACAGCTCGTATTCGAGAGAAGCACCCTCGGGAGCAGCGGTAACCTTGCCGTCAGCGACAGTGTAGCCGGCAGCTTCCAGATAGCCCAGAGCAGCCTGGGAAGCGGCAGCATACTTCTCCTCCGTGGTCATGTCGGAGGTGTAGATGTCGGAGCCGTCCACTGCAGTGGAGAAAGCAATCTTGTAGCCTTCGTCAGAAGGACGAGGAGCGGCCCAAGAGGTATCGGAGATCGGATAGTTGATGACGGATGCCAGTTCGCCGTAGTAGGAGTCAATAGCAGTGTCGCGGTAGACGGAGAAGACGGTGCCGAAAGCCTTACGCAGGTTCTTGGAAGCATCGGAAGCGGGGTCGCCGCCCACGTTCATAACATTGGCGTTCATGCCGATGTAGCCGTAGCCAAGGTTGTTGACCAGGTCGGTGGTAATGACCTTGCCGGTCAGGCCCTCGCCGCCGTTCTTGTCGGTGATGGTCTTAGCAGTATCAACACTCATGGACGGGTCAGTGATATCGATGGTGCCGGTGACAACGCCGTTGAGCTTGTCATCGTCGGACAGGGTCTCGAGGAAGTTGACATACTTGGTCTTCGGAGCGCCGAGATAGTAGTCCTCGTTGGCCTCGAAGTTGACAACGCCGTTCTCAAACTTAATGAACTTGTAGGGGCCAGCGCCCATGGGCTGAGTGGTCTTCGCACGGACGGAGCTCAGATCGCCCTTCGGGAAACCGAAGCTGTTGTTGTCGTAGTCATAGAGGGATGCATCGCCGTAGTAGTGCATCGGGGCGATGGTAACGCCAAGCTGATAGATAGCAACGGCGTCGACCTCGGTCAGAACAACACGCATGGAGTAGTCGCCGGTCTTCTGGATGCCGGCGATGTTGGGAGCGGACTCACCGGTCTTGATGCCGATGGTGGGATAGTCGTTATAGACGTCAGCGTCCATCATATCCGCAAGAGCGTCGGAGAGACCAACCTCAGCCTCCATAGCGGAGAAGCTCCAGCCGTAGGCTTCGCCGATTTCCATGGCGAAATCCTCAACCGTTTCAGAGGTGCCGGAGAAGCCCCAGTTGGCGGAAGCGCCGGCTACGTCGCCTTCCTCATTGTTGCCGCTCTCAACGCAGTAATCCACGATGCCCTGAGCGAAGGGAACGAGAGCCTTGTCGATATTGTCCCAGAACTTGGTCTGCTGTTCCTCGGTCCAGTTGGTGAAGTCGGTGTTTTCACGACCGGCGGCAACCAGGGCCTTCGCCAGAGTGGTCATGCCGGCGCGGTACTCTTCCATGCCGAGGATGGGCTGTGCATACAGGGTGCTGTTGCCATCATAGGTCGGGTCGCAGAGGACGTACATGGAGAAGATGACGTCGTCGATGGTCAGCTTTTCGCCATCAGAGAAGGTAATGTCGTCGCGCAGCTCGAAGTCATAATAGACGGTGCCGTCGGCATTCTCGGTGATGGTCAGGTTGGCCGGGCCATAGTAGGTGTAGGGTGTGCCGTTGTACTCGATGGTCTCACCCTCAATACCCTTGAGGATAATAGCACCGGTACGGTCGCTGGTGAGCAGGCCAATTTGGGTCATGGCATACACGTCCTGGTCATAGGCAGTCTCGCTGAAGAACGGCGAGAACTTGCTGCTGAACGGGCTGTATCCAACAACCAACGGGGTGTCTCCCGAGCTCTTGCAACCTGCAAACAGGCAGGTAACCATTGCCAGAGCGAGGAGAAGCGCAAACAGTTTTTTCATTTTCAAACCTCCCAAAAAATTTATTCTACCGTGTTAACACGGAAAGAATTCAATATTGTCCGGCTGGGGCCGGGGCTTTCAGGCCGCCGGTTTTTCCTCAGAACGCACCATTTCAAACGTGCCGCGCAGGAAATAGATGGGCAGAGAAAGGAGCAACCGCAAAACGGACAGGATGGAAAAGAGCCAATCCAGCAGAGTTTTCTCGCAGAGCACCACAAAAACAATGGTGCTGACCACGCTGGCCGCCGAGACAATAAGCTGGAACGTGGAGCACCATTCCATGCGCCCAGCGGACTTATCGCGGTATTCACGGGTCACAGGAGCCTTTACCCGCCAGAGACGCCAAAGACCGGCCCAAAGCAGGGCAGCAGGTACCATAGCGACCAGTATGGGTATCATGACATAAAACTGCTGAATGTAGCTGCAGGAGAAGAACAGGGGCGCAAGCAGCGTCACGGACAGAAGCAAATGAAACAGCGCCGTCGCCCATAAGCTGCGCCGGATCTTCTCAGAATCTCCAGCATAGCGGAAATAGTCACCACAATAGACTGGAACATCCTTTATCTTTCCGTTGGAGCAAAGATGCGGTTCAAAGCGATAATCTCCCGTATACTTCCTTGAAGCCACAACCTACACCACCGAAAATAATAGTAATACTGCACTTTAGCTTTTGCATACTATACCATAGATTTGGCGCAGAATCAACAATAAACTTGCATTTTTCATGTTCTTTTTTAAAACTCGTTGTTTTTATAAAGCAACAGGCGATTCGCGCCACGTTTTTTGGACGTTTTGCACAGGTTTGTCTCCAATAATTCGGTGAATTCACCAGATTTCGACATCTTCAACCCAGTTCAGCCGGCCCGAAGATCTGCAATTTGCGACACCTTTCTGCCAATTTCTGCTTTAAACCGAAAAAGATTTGTTAGGTTTATACAAAGTTGGGCGAATATTCATTCCTGTGGTTAAAAACTGTCAAAATGTCTTTCGTTCAGAGACATTTGTCCGCTCCGTCAGTGCTTTATACATTATTATTGGCCATCAGCCAATCGCGGATGCCCGCACCGATGTCCCTGATCGTTCCCTGCTCGTAAGGCACCCGCAGACCTGCGCTGTGACACAGCTCGGCAAAGGTTTTCGTGCCTGCCGCGTCGACGAAGGCCAGGTACTTTTTCCAGGCCGCTTCCTTGTCCTTCAGCGACAGGGTCCAGAGCTGGAAGGCCACCGTCTGGGCCATACAATAATCAATATAGTACAACGGGTGCAGATAGACGTGGAGCTTCCACTGCCAATGGGAATAGCGGCCGTAGAAGGGCAGATTGTCCATATCCAGCCACGGACGGTACTTGTGCTCCAGCTTCTCCCACACGGCGTTGCGCTCCTCCGGCGTCAGATTCTCGTTTTCGTACATCCGGTGCTGGAATTCGTCGATCATGCAGCCGTAGGGGATGAAGTCCAGGCTGTCCTCACAGTGGGCCAGCTCGTATTTTGCGGTGTTTTTGCCGAAGAAATTCTTGTGGTAATCCTGGGTCAGGAATTCCATGCTCATGGAATGGCACTCGCAGGCCTCGATGGTCGGCTCCTGGAGATTGGGATTGATGTCGGAGTGCATGGCGCGGTAGAAGGCAAAGGCATGACCGGCCTCGTGGGTCAGCACGTCCACGTCGTCGGAGGTGCCGTTGAAGTTGGAGAAAATGAAGGGCATCTTGTAGGTCGGGAATGAGGTGCAGTAGCCGCCGGGCGCCTTGCCGTCACGGGAGAGAACGTCGAACATCTCGCCGTCGAACATGGCCTCGATGAATTCCCTGGTCTCCGGGCTGAGGTCCTGATACATGGCCTTGCCCGCCGCCAGGATCTCCTCCGCCGTGCCCTCGGGCTTGGCGTTGCCGTCGGAGAAGCGGAACTTATCGTCGTAGATGCAAAGGCGATCCACGCCGATGCGCTTGCGCTGAGCCTCCTTGACCTCGGCGATGATGGGCACCAGGTCCGTGGCGATCTGGTCGCGGAACTCCTGCAGCTCCTTTGCGCCGTAGCAGTTGCGGCCCAGACGGTCATAGCCCAGTTGGATGTAGTTGTCGTAGCCCAACAGTCTGCCCTGGGCGTTGCGGTTTTTCACCAGCTTGTCATAGATCTCGTCCAGTTCCTCCCGATTGGCGTCGAAGACCTTGCCCTCAGCCTCAAAGGCTGCGCGGCGGACGGCGCGGTCCGGACTTTCCTTGTACTTGCCCAGCATGGGCAGGGGCATACTCTGGCCGTCAAACTCCACAGTCAGTCCGGCGTAGAGCTTCTGATACTGGGCCTCCAGCTTGCTTGCCTCCTGCATAAGCGGGATCAGCTCCGGCTTGAAGCTGCGGCGGGAGATCTCCAGATTCTTGAAAAGCAGGCTGCCGTAGTGGGCCTCCAGCTCCTTGCGGTAGGGGGAATCCAGCAGGGCGATATTGATAGCCTGCAGGCTCTCCTCCAGCTCGGGACCGGCCTGGTCAAAGAACTCGCGCTCAGCGTCGTAGAATTTATCGGCGGTATTGATGGTGTTGCGGACATAGGCGATGGAGCCTGTGGTCATAAGGTCTTTGGAAAGCTCGGACGCCTCGTCAAAGGCGGCGATCTGCGCCTCGACGGAGTCCGCCGTGCGGATCTTTTCCGCGCAGGCGTTCAGCTCGGCCTTGACTTTGTCCATGTCGGGCCGCACATAGGGCATTTCAGAAAATTTCATATGTATTTCTCCTTCACAGAATGATTTCGGTCATTGGCAGATCAGCAGGCAAAATCCGCCCGGCTGCAGCATGGCCCGCTCGCCGTACAGATCAAGGCCCCGGCCAAAGCGCACCTTGCCCTCCGGCAGGGTCCAGACCTCATGGGAACGGTTGACGAACACCTCCGCCCGCTGCTCCTGTGCAGTGCGGGTAAAGGCGATGCGCCCCTCCCCTGCCGCAGTCACGCGGACATCCCCATGACGCAGCGCAGGAAGCTCCTGCTTCATGTGACACAGGGCGCGGTAATACGCCTGCAGGGCCGTATCCTCTCTGTCCCAAGGGTAGGTCCGGCGGCAGAACGGGTCGTCGAAGCCCTCCATTCCCGCCTCGTCGCCATAATAAATGCTGGCCATACCGGGCAGGGTGAACTGTAAAAACGCGGCAGCTCTCAGGCGTTCGAGGGCTGTCTTTCGGTCCTCCGGCGACAGGGTGCGCGCTGCCTTTTCCT
>CALZCW010000006.1 GCA_945635805.1 uncultured Clostridia bacterium | reverse complement strand
GAGTGTGCGCAGCACACGGGATTCTTGATTAAACTTTTTAATCAAGAATCAGTATGAAAAAAGCGGCGCGCCGAGGTCGTCGCGCCCTACGCTCTGACTTGTTCACCGTTCACCGTCCCTTCCAGACCGTGCTATCCCGCCGGATATTATTTCAATGGAAAAATTGACCGTTTCTGCCGGAAAAACCCTCGGCTGCAGCCGCTGTTTCAGCGGCCGCAGCCGATTTCATTTTTTGACAAGGCAAAAGCGCAAGGATTTGGGTGCGAAGTTTTCGCGCGTTTCAGCCATATTAATTTTTGCGAAGAAAAAATGATCGCTCGGGCAGAAGCGATTTTTCGCCAAGGAACAGAAGGGAAAAAGGAGGAAGGCATGAAAACAGTCTATCGAATCGGTCTGGTGGCGCTGCTGCTGATTTTGGTATTATGCCCCGTGCAGGCCGCCAACATTCTCATCCCCGGCGGCAACACCATCGGCCTGTCTTTGCAGACGGACGGCGTGGCGGTGGTGGATTTTTCCGCTGAACTGCCGAAAAAGGCGGGCCTGCGGGAGGGTGATCTCATCTGCGCCGTCGACGGACAGCCCGTTTCCACGGCAACGCAGGTGACACAGGCGGTGGAAGCCTCCGGCGGCAGACCGGTGAAGCTGACGCTGAAGCGCGGTGAGGAAGAAAAAAACGTCACCCTTTCGCCCAATCAGACCTCCGACGGCTGGCGGCTGGGGATTTTGGTCCGCGACAGCATCAGCGGCATCGGCACCGTGACCTATTATGACCCCGAGACCGGCAGCTTCGGCGCTCTGGGCCACGGCGTGGGCGGCAAAAGCGGCCTGCTGCCCATGCGCGGCGGCAGCGTCCTGCCTTCGGTCATCACGTCGGTCGTCAGGGGCAGGGAGGGTACGCCGGGCGCGCTGCAAGGCTCCGTCACCGGGCGCACCGCCACGGGAAAGATCGTCAAAAATACCTCCTGCGGCATTTTCGGCACCATGGAATGTCCGGACGCTGCGACCGTCGATGTGGCAACGGCGGACCAGGTCCACACCGGCGGGGCGGTGATCCGCTCCAACGTCCGGGGCGACCGGGTGGAGGAATTCGAGGTGAAGCTGGCGGCCATCTACCCCGACGACGCCAATGACCGCAACCTGCTGTTACAGGTGACGGACCCGGACCTGCTGGAGCTGACCGGCGGCATCGTCCAGGGCATGAGCGGCAGCCCCATTTTGCAGGACGGCAGACTGGTGGGCGCCGTGACCCATGTGCTGGTGGACGATCCCACCCGGGGCTACGGGATCTTTATCGGCAATATGCTGGCGGCGGCAGCGTGATTGCATGACAGAGCCGTCCCTGCACGAAGCGGAAGCGTGCAGGGACGGCTGTTTTCGGAAAAAATGCCCCCGGGGCGAGGAAGACGGTTCCATTTTTCCGGCAGATATGGTATAATTATTTTATAATAGCTTTTGAACCGTCGCCGCCTTCGGTCCGGCTATGCTGAAAACGGCGGCGGGTCGGAACAAAACATGGAGGGGTTGCACATGAAAACCTTATTGAAAAACGGTACCATCGTAACAGGCAGCGGCTCCAGGGTCGCAGACCTTCTGATCTGCGGCGAAAAGATCGTCAAGATCGGCGAAAATCTGGAAAGCCCCGACGCGAAGATCGTCGATTGCAGCGGCAAGCTGCTGTTTCCCGGCTTCATCGACGCCCACACTCACTTTGACCTGGACGTCTGCAACACCACCACCGCCGACGATTTTTATTCCGGCGGCAGGGCAGCGCTTCGCGGCGGCACCACCATGGTCATCGACTTTGCCTGTCCCAACAAGGGCGAGAGCCTGCAATACGGCCTGGACCTGTGGCACAAAAAGGCCGACGGCAAAACCGCCTGCGACTATGCCTTCCACATGACCATCGACGACTGGAACGAGGACATCATCCGCGAGATCCCGAAGATGTTCGAGCAGGGCGTCTCCTCTTTTAAGATGTATCTGACCTATCCGGCCATGATGATTGGCGACAAGAACATTTTCCTTGCCCTGCAGGAGCTGAAAAAATACGGCGGCATCGCCGGCGTCCACTGCGAAAACGCCGATGTGATCGACTCCCTCATCGCCCAGAAAAAGGCTGCCGGTGAGACGGCGCCGTCCTCCCATCCCCGGACCCGTCCCAGCGTGCTGGAGGCTGAGGCCATCGACCGTCTGCTGAAAATGGCGGAGGTGGCGCAGACCCCCGTGGTCATCGTCCACCTGTCCTCCGCCGACGGCTACGACGAGATCTGCCACGCCCGGCAGCGGGGTCAGAAGGTCTATGTGGAGACCTGTCCCCACTATCTGCTGCTGGACGACAGCCGGTATGACCAGCCGGAGTACATCGAAAGCGCCAAATACGTCTGCGCCCCGCCGCTGCGCAAGGCCCGCGACCAGGAGGTGCTGTGGAAGGCCCTGGCCTCCGACCAGATTCAGACCGTTTCCACCGACCACTGCTCCTTCTCCCTGGCGCAGAAGAACGCGGGAAAGGACGATTTTACCAAGATTCCCGGCGGTCTGCCCGGCGTGGAGACCCGGGGCACCCTGCTGTATACCTATGGCGTGGCCGAGGGCCGCATCACCAAGGAGCAGATGGCGCGGCTCCTGTCGGAAAATCCGGCCAAGCTGTACGGCGCCTATCCGCGCAAGGGCATCCTGGCCGAGGGCAGCGACGCGGACATCGTGGTCTATGACCCGGCAGGCGAGGGCGTCATCACGGCAGCTGACCAGGCCTACAACATGGATTACAACCCCTTTGAGGGCTTCCGGACCGAGGGCCATATCGCCCAGGTCTATCTGCGCGGCAAGCTGGCCGTGGACCAGGGAGAAATTCTGGAGGATCGCGGCGGTCAGTTTATCCCCCGGGGGAAATGCGAGCTGTAAATTAACAAAATATCAAAAAGGGGGCTGTTTGAAACAGCCCCTTTTTATTTTATGAAAGATCAGGATCAGATCAGCTTTTCCAGCTTTTCGATGGCGTCGGCGACGCTGCCGTCGTCGCAGGGAACGGTATCAATCAGGCCGTCAACCTTCAATGCCGGGTCCCGGTCCGCCGGTGAAAAGGCGAAATCCGCCTCCTGCAGCATGGAGGCATCGTTGGGCGCGTCGCCGGCACAGGCCAGAACGGAACGGCCGTATTCCCGCGCCAGGTTGCGGGCGGCAATGCCTTTGCTGCTGTTGAGGTCCCCGATCTCGATGAGATAGGGCATGGATCGGGCCACATAGCACCGCCCGGCGCAGAAGTTTTCCAAAAAGGTCTGGACCTTCTGCACATAGGCGGCCTGTTCGGCGGAAAAGGTGGGAGAAGCCTCCGTGACACAGCAGACCACCACCTTGATCCAGGGCTTGGGCGGCGCTTCGGTGACAAAATCGGGCGTAAAGCCCTCGCCCCGCAGAAACGCCTCCCGCATGGGGCTGTAACCAAAGACATAGTGGGTGTCCCGGCTCTGGATCTCCACATAGAGCGTCGGGTCAAAGGCCTGCACCGCCCGGACGATCTCCATGGCGAAGTCCGTCATGGGGTGGGCGTAGAGCAGCTTGCCGCCGGGATAGTCGTAGCAGGCCGCGCCGTTGTAGAGGATGCAGGGCGCATTGGTGGGCACCAGAGCGGCACGTTTGCGGAACAGCGGGATGCTGCGTCCGCTGGCGACGGTGAAAATGCCGCCCTCGGACATAAAATAGCGGATGGCATCCAGATTTTTCTGCCGCAGCACGTTGTCTGATCCGGTGAGAGTGTGGTCATAGTCGCTGGCAAAGAATACGTCGGAGAATTTTCCCATGCTTTACCTCAGAATCATTCGTATAACGGATATTTTTTCGTCAGCTCCGCAACGGCGGCGCGAACTTTTTCCTGGGTCCCCTCAAAATCGGAAGCGGTGTCGTAGATGCACCGGGCGATGACGGCCATGTCCTCCTCCTTCATGCCGCGGGTGGTGGCGGCGGGGGTGCCGATGCGCACGCCGCTGGTGACGAAGGGCTTTTCCGGGTCGTTGGGGATGGCGTTTTTGTTGACGGTGATATAGTTTTCGTCCAGGCGGTGCTGCAGCTCCTTGCCGGTGATGTGCAGGGGCCGCAGATCCGCCAGCATCAGGTGGTTGTCGGTGCCGCCGGAAACCAGGTCAAAGCCGTAGGACAGCAGCGCCGCAGCCAGGGCCTTGGAATTTTTCACGATCTGCCGGGCATACTCCCGGAATTCCGGCTGCATGGCCTCCTTCAGGCAGATGGCCTTGGCGGCGATGACGTGCATCAGGGGGCCGCCCTGGGTGCCGGGGAAGACGGCGGAGTTGATCTTCTTGGCAAATTCCTCCCTGCCCATGATCAGGCCGCCGCGGGGGCCGCGAAGGGTCTTATGGGTGGTGGTGGTGACGATATCGGCGTAGGGCACGGGGCTCATATGGACGCCGCCTGCCACCAGTCCCGCAATATGGGCCATGTCCACCATCAGAAGCGCGCCGTTTGCGTGGGCGATCTCGGCGAATTTCTCGAAATCAATGGCCCGGGGATAGGCCGACGCGCCGGCGACGATGAGCTTGGGCCTGTGGATCTCCGCCAGACGGGCCACCTCATCGTAGTCGATGCGGCCCGTTGCGGGATCGACGCCGTAGGAGACGGCGTTGTAGACCTTGCCCGACTGGTTGGCGGGGGCGCCGTGGGTCAGATGGCCGCCGCCGGCCAGACTCATGCCCAAAATGGTGTCGCCCGGCTGGAGCAGGGCGGCGTAGACCGCCAGATTGGCCTGGGCGCCGCTGTGGGGCTGGACGTTGACGAATTCCGCGCCGAACAGAGCCTTGGCGCGGGCAATGGCCAGACGTTCCACCTCGTCGACGACCTCGCAGCCGCCGTAATAGCGCTTGGCAGGCAGGCCCTCGGCGTATTTGTTGGTCAGAACGGTGCCCATGCAGGCGATGACCGCCGGAGAGGCGATGTTTTCCGAGGCGATCAGCTCGATGTTGCGTCTCTGGCGGCGCAGCTCGCCCTGGAGCAGAGCGCCGACCTCCTCGTCATAACGGCTGACAAATTCGATGTTGGGAGCAAGTTCTTGAAACATGACAGTTCCTCCTTATGATGTCCCGCCCTCATCAAAAAAAAGATGAGTGCGGCCATCTCCGGCGACACTCATTTACAGATATTCCAAACGGAATCATCCTCTGTCCTTTTGCCTGAGAGATTCGGCTTTCGCCTTGCACCTTCGGCACTCAACTAAATGAGATTCTCCAGAGAGTCCCTCCGCAGCTCGGTCTGTTTTCCTGAGAGCATTACTCCTTCGGAGGGCCCAATGGCCTCTTTCCCGAGCTGTTTCGACGGGTTATTTCTTTGTAGTTTTATTATATCGTATTCCCCGGGAATTGCAATGGTCACTTTCGCAAAATAATGCGGGAAGCCCCGGGAGTGTTTCTGTGCAATTTGCATAGATTTCCGGCAGAAACCGGTAAAATATCTACAAAATGTCTTTCAGCTCCCGCAGAACGTGGATCTCGTGATCCGGCGTCACCGGGCCTTGCAGGGGCTTGCGGCCGGGGTTGAACCAGCAGGTGCGGATGCCGGCGTTGAAGCCGCCCAGAATATCGCTGGTCAGGCTGTCGCCCACCATGAGGGCCTCCGAGGGATCAAAGCCCGGGATGTGGGAGAAGCAGTAGTCGAAATAGGCCCGGTCCGGCTTGTGGGAGCCGGTCACCTCGGAGATGAAAATATCCTTGAAATAGTGGCCGATCCCGGCGCTCTCCAGGCGGGAATACTGGGTGGCGGCCACGCCGTTGGAGGCCAGATACAGGTCGTATTTCGGCGCCAGATAGGAAAGCACCTCCTCCGCACCCTCGACAAAATAATGTCCCACGCCCAGATAGCCCCGGTAGACGTCCTCGGCGTGCTGGGGGTCAATGAAAAGGCCCAGCTCGGCAAACAGCAGCGCAAAGCGCCGCACCAGCACCGTATCCCGGGTGATCTCGCCCCGTTCAAAGGCCTCCCATTGGGCCTGGTTCAGCTCACTGTAGCGCTTCAGCAGGGCAGGCGTCGGCTCCAGGCCGAGGTCCCGGAAGGCCTTGGCGATGGCGACCCGTTCCGCCGCGCCGAAGTCCAACAGGGTGTCGTCCAGATCCAGAAAAATGGTTCGGTACATGGCAGGCCCTCAGAACAGCGCGGCAAGCATCCAGTCCCGCAGCAGGGCCACGGCGAAATAGCCCGCCGTCATCCCGGCCACCATCACACCGCAGACCGCCGGAGTCAGGCGGATGCTGAACACCTGCGTCACCAGCAGGAAAAAGGAGAGGGCCCACGCCGCAAAGCTCAGGACGCAGAACACGGTGAAGACGGTCTGGTGGAACAGGGACAGCACCACGGACAACGCCACGACGGTCATGGGCAAAACGGCGCCGGTGCCGATGGCGGCCACCACGCTGCGCAGATCTACCCGCATCCGGGTTATGGAAGTCAGGGCATAGAGCAGAAGAAAGGTCAGCACCGCTGCGATGACCGGGGCAAAAAGTCCGGTAACGAGCCACTGTACGGCAGCCCGGGTGATCCTGCTGGCGGCGTAGCGCAGGGTCAGCAGCAGCACGGACAGCAGGCTCACCGCCACCGAGGCCAAAAGCAGGGTCAGGCCGCTGCGGAAGTCCCGGCGCTCGGCACTGAGGCGGCTGACGCCTACCGGATCCTTCAGACAGCCCACCCAGAGCCTGAGCAAGCCGTCGAGAGAGCGTTCCGCCCGTCTGCGGCCGGTGGCCTTTGTTTCGCAGGAGCAGACGCCGCTCTCCGGCAGCGGCCTGCCGCATTTGTTGCAATAGCCTGCCATAGAAGTCCCTCCAAAAAACGTTCTTTTCCTTAGCCGTGCGAATAAACCGCAATGCGGTTTATTCATCAGACATTATTATAAAAAGAATCGCCGCCGCTGTCAATCCTCGGATAAATTTTGCAGGCCTCCGGCCAACGGAGAATTTTCTGTATCATGATTGCAACAGAGGGAAAAATATGCTATAGTAATGCATACAAAATCCAAAGAGAACCACAAGCGAGGAACAAGCAATGCTGGAAATCAACCATCTGTCCTACCGGGTAGAGGGCGCGGACGGCGCCGTGGACATTCTGCAGGATGTCTCTCTGACCGTGGAGGATAAAAAATTCATCGTCGTCACCGGCCCCAACGGCGGCGGCAAGACCAGCCTGGCCCGGGCCATCATGGGCATCAATCTTCCCACCGGCGGCAGTATTTTGTGGAACGGCGAGGACATCACCGCCCTCTCCGTCACCGAACGGGCCAGACGGGGCATCTCCTACGGCTTCCAACAGCCGCCGCGGTTCAAGGGCATGAAGGTCCGGGACCTGCTGGACGTGGCCTCCGGCGAAAAAATGGGCCACGACACCGCCTGCGACTACCTGACCAAGGTGGGTCTGTGCGCCCGGGACTATATCGACCGGGACGTGGACACCAGCCTGTCCGGCGGTGAGGTCAAGCGCATTGAGATCGCCACGGTCCTGGCGCGGAAAAGCGGCCTGATGATCTTCGACGAGCCGGAAGCGGGCATTGATCTGTGGTCCTTTGCCCGGCTGACCGACACTTTCCGCGAGATCCACGACAAAAAAGAGGCCACCATCCTCATCATCTCCCACCAGGAGCGGATCCTCCGTCTGGCGGACGAGATCGTCCTCATTGCCGGCGGCCGCATCACCGCCCGGGGCAGCGTGGATGAGATTTACCCCAAAATCATGGCCGATACCGTTGTGGGCTGCAACCGACTGGAGGTGGACCGGAAATGCTGAACGAGATCCAGGAGAAAATCCTCTCCATCGTCGCCGACATGAAGGGCACGGGAGAGGGCGCAGTGAATATCCGCTCCGACGGGAAAAAGGCCTTCCGCCGCAACACGGAGCATATCGTCATCGAGTCCAAAACCGACAAGGACGGCATCGACATCCGCATCGCGCCGGGCACCAAGCACGAATCGGTCCATATTCCGGTGGTGCTGACCCAGGGCGGCTTCCGGGACATGGTCTATAACGATTTTTATGTGGGCGAGGGCGCGGACGTGACCATCGTTGCCGGCTGCGGCATCCACAACTGCAGCGGCTGCGACAGCCAGCACGACGGCATCCACACCTTTTATGTGGGCAAAAACGCCCGGGTCAAATATATCGAAAAGCACTACGGCGAGGGGGAAGGCGGCGGCAAGCGCATCCTCAACCCCCAGACCATTTTGTATCTGGAGGAGGGCGCGTCGGTCACGCTGGAGACCAGCCAGATCCGGGGCGTGGACGACACCAAGCGCTACACCAGGGCCGAGTGCCGGGGCGCGGGCAGTGAGATCATCATCCGCGAGAACCTTCTGACCCACGGGGATCAGAGCGCTGTGAGCGAAATGGATGTTTTTTTGAGCGGTTTTGACACAAAAGCCCAGGTCGTATCCCGCTCTGTCGCTCAGGGCAGCTCCTCCCAGGTGTTCTATCCCCGGGTCAGCGGCAACAACAAGTGCTTCGGCCATGTCCAGTGCGACGCCATCATCATGGGCAGTGCCAAGGTCCGGGCCATCCCGGAGATCACCTGCAACCACGTCGACGCCAGCCTGATCCATGAGGCGGCCATCGGACGCATCGCCGGGGAGCAGATTTTGAAGCTCATGACCCTGGGCCTGACCGCCGAGGAAGCCGAGCAGAAGATCCTGGAGGGCTTCCTGCGCTGAGCCAGGGAATAGAAGAGCAAAGAACGAATGTGTCTGCATTGCAGGCGAAATGAAATTTGGCACGACAGAGTCGTCGTGCCCTACGGTGGAAATGCGTTTTTCTCGTAGGGCACGGCGACTCTGCCGTGCCGTTTTTTTGATGTGTGCGCTCCTCGCACACATCACTTGCGGTAGGTCAGTCCCTTGGGATAGAAAAAGCGGATGGCGTTGGGGGCCACCTCAAAGGTGATGTCTTTTCCCATGAGCAGCTCGCCGTCCATATTGATCTCGCTCTTGTTGTCGCAGTGGATAACGACCTTTTTACAGCGGAAATAGCGGATGATATCCGGCAGCTCAGTATGCCTGCCGGCCTTATACTTGCCGATGACGCCTGCCACGGTGGCGCGGGACACGGCCTTGACCAGCAGCACGTCCAGCAGGCCGTCGTCGGGCTGAGCCTCCGGCACCGGGTTGAAGCCGCCGCCGTACCAACGTCCGTTGGCCACGCAGATCAGGGTCTGGCTGCCGTCAAATTCCTCGCCGTCTATCTCCACCACATAGTGCTTGTGGATGCCCTTGATCAGGTTGACGCCGGTGGAGAGAATGTAGGCGCCGGAGCCGGAAACCAGCGGCAGACGCTTATACTTGCTGACGGCGGTGCCGATGCGGGCATCGAAGCCCACGGAGCAGACGTTCAGCGCGTAGTGATCCCGCTGGCAGCGGATCAGGTCAAAGGTGGCAATGTCGCCGTCCAGGAGCCGGTTCAGCTCCTTGAAGGCCCCCGGCTCGGAGAAGATCTTGATAAAATCATTGCCGGAGCCGCCGGGAAAATGGGTGACGGCGGCGTTGCGGAAGCCCGTGGCGCCGTTGACCACCTCATTGAGCGTTCCGTCACCGCCGCAGGCGTAGATGCGCACCGGGTCGCCGGTGGCAGCCGCAGCCCGGGCGATCTTTGTGCAGTCGCCGGGCGCGCGGGACACCAGAATCTCATAGGCCAGACAGCGCTTGTCGCAGGCATTGCGGATAAGCTGGGTGAATTCGCCGGTCTTGTCGTATTTTCCCGCCGCCGGATTGATGATAAACAGATGTTTCATGGCCCGTACCACCTTATCTCTCTGATTTAATAGTACATATAAACATTACATTGCAATCTGCCGTTGTAGAGCTTCCGCTTTTTGGTCGCCTGCCTGCCGAAGAAATGCTCAAACTCCGCCTCGGAGGAGATGATATACTTCTTCCAGCCGTCGGCGAATTTCAGGTGCCGTCCGAAGGCGCGCATGAGCTGCTGGGCCGAACGCTGCTCCAGCATCCGCTCGCCGTAGGGCGGGTTGCAGACCAAAACGCCCGTGTCGCAGGGCAGGGACAGCTTGGTGGCGTCCCCCTCCCGGAAGTCGATATACTTGGCGACGCCGGCTTTTTTCGCGTTGGCGATGGCGATGGAAAGGGTGGCCGGGTCAATATCCGTGCCCAAAATGCGGTATTCGCCCCGGTATTCCAGGTCGCGGGCCTCGGTTTTGACCTTCTGCCAGACCTCCTGCGGCACGCAGCTCCAATGCTCGGCCCCAAAGCTGCGGTTCAGGCCCGGCGCACGGTTGAGGGCGGTCAGCGCCGCCTCGATGACGATGGTCCCGGAGCCGCAGAAGGGGTCCCAGAAGAAATCCCGTCCCCGGTAGCGGGACAGATTGACCAGGGCCGCCGCCATAGTCTCGTGGAGGGGTGCCTCGTTGCCCACGGCGCGGTAGCCCCGCTTGTGGAGGCTCACGCCGGAGGTGTCCAGAAAGACCTCGCAGACGTCCTTCATGATGGAAAAACGGAGCTGATAGGTGTCGCCCGTCTCCGGCAGCCAGGTCAGGCCGTATTTGGCACCCAGGCGGTCCACGGCGGCCTTTTTCACGATGGACTGGCAGTCGGGGACGCTGTGGAGCTTGGAATCCAGGCTGTAGCCCTTGACGGGAAAGGCGCCGTCCCTGGGGATGAAGCGCTCCAGCGCAATGGCCTTGACGCCCTGATAAAGGGCCTCGAAGCTGTCGGCGGGAAAGCGCGCCAAAAGGATCATGACCCGTTCGCCCATGCGCAGACGCACATTGGCCCGGGCCATGGCCTCAAAATCGCCGTCAAAGAAGACCCGGCGGTCCTCCACGCGGACATTTTCCATTTGCATACGGCGCAGCTCGTCGCCCACCAGTCCCTCCAGCCCAAACAGGCAGGGGACGGCCATCGTCAGTCGTTCCATGGCTACCTCAAAAATGATTATGAATGCGGCGGTACAAAGATACAATTTGCGAATATTTCGCTGCCGCATTTATAATTATATCGAATCATACCATTGATTGCAACGGGAAATTTTTCCGTTTGGCCTTGAGAGATTTGCAAATCCGTTCAATCTATGCTATACTCACTTTGCATCACCAGACGGAGCTTTTCCGCGCGGCTGAGGCGCTTGATGGCATACTCCCGCTTCAGCGCCGCCGACATATCCGGAAGGTTTTCCCGGTAGACCGGCTCCAGAGGTCCGCGCCCACGGGTGTATTTGGCGCCCTTTCCGCTGCGGTGGGCCTCCAGACGGCGGGGAAAATCATCGGTGGCCCCGGTATAGAGACTGCCGTCGCCGCACCGCAGGATGTAGACGCACCACTGCTTCATAGCTCCGTGTCGATGGCGCAGCGCGCCGTGCGGATCTCGGCGCAGATGGCCGCTACCGCCCGGTGCCGGGGGTCGTTTTTGTAGCGCGCCACGTCCTCCAGGCTGTCAAATTCCGCGATCAGGACCGCGTCATAGGCGCTGTCCTTTACCGCGCTGCGCTCCACGCTCATGGAGCGGATGCAGTCGATCCTTCCCTGCAGGGCCGCAAGCCCCGTCAAAAATTCCTCCGCGCGGGCCTGGGTGCCCTCCCGGAATTTCCACATGACAATATGTCGTATCATGCATTTCACCTCATAGTTGATTCTACCAAACTTTGTGCAGGATTTCCATAGGCGAAAGCGGATGATACCGCATTTTTTCCGCCCGCTGCGGCGGCTATCCTGCCGGACTGTTTTCCGGCAGACGAGGTGATATTATGTCAACTTCCATAGCGGCCTACCGCCGCGCCCTCCATCAGATCCCGGAGACGGGCTGGGAGGTGGGCAAAACGGCGGCCTATCTGCGGCAGGTGCTGGAAAAGCTGCCCTGCACCGTCTTTTCTCCTGTGGGTGAGGCGGTCTGCGCCTACTTTGACTTCGGCCGCAGGGAGACGGCGGCCTTCCGCAGCGACATGGACGCGCTGCCCGTCACGGAGCAGACCGGCCTGCCCTTTACCTCTGCCCATCCGGGGAAAATGCACGCCTGCGGCCACGACGGTCACATGGCCATGCTCCTGGGCTTTGCCGAGGCGCTGGCTGCCCGGCAGGAGGCGCCTTGCAACGTGCTGCTGATCTTTGAGCCGGCGGAGGAAACTACCGGCGGCGCCCAGATAATCTGCGACACGGGCCTGTTGGAAAAATATTATGTAAACCGCGTTTACGGGCTGCACCTCTGGCCCGGACTGCCGCAGGGCACCGTCGCCTCCCACGCGGGCGGGATGATGTCCCGCTCCTGCGAGCTGACGGTGGAGGTCTTCGGCGAAAGCGCCCACATCGCCCAGTGGCGGCAGGCGAAGGACGCTCTTTCCGTAGCGTCGGAGTTTTTGCAGGAGGCCTACGCCCTGGCGGAGGAGCTTCCCTGCCTGCTGCGTTTCGGCAAGCTCCTCAGCGGCGAGGCTCGCAACAGTGTGAGCAAATACTCCCGTCTGGAGGGCACCCTGCGGTGCTTTGATGACGCGCTTTATGCGCGGCTGAGCGGGGACCTGGAGGCGCTGGCGGCGAGGCTCTCCCAAAGGACCGGCTGCCGGATCACCACTCTTTGCTCCTCCGGCTATCCCCCTGTGACCAATGACGAAGGGCTTCTGGCCGAGGCGCGGCGCCGTTTTGCCGTGGCCGAGACGGAGCCGACCTACATCACGGAGGATTTTTCCGTCTATCAGCAGTATGTGCCCGGGGTGTTTTTCTTCCTGGGGACCGGGGATACGCCGCCCCTTCACGCGCCGGATTTCAACTTTGATGAAGCGGTTCTGGAACGCGGCCCGGCACTGTTTGAGGCGTTGCTGTAGGCAGCTTTATGGCTAAGGGCTAAGGACTAAAGGTGAATGACTGAGGTGTGCGCTTCGCGCATGAATTAAAAATCTCGGGCCGTCGAGGACGCCGGCCCCTACGCACAAACGAGCGGTTTTTTTGTAGGGGCGGCTATCAG
>CALZCW010000005.1 GCA_945635805.1 uncultured Clostridia bacterium | reverse complement strand
ACCAATGATTTTTACATCTTCGGCGGCAGGGATGAAAGCTCCTCCTCCCTGATCCAGGGCATCACCTTTGCCGGGATCCTCCTGGACGAGGTGGCGCTGATGCCCCGCAGCTTTGTGGAGCAGGCCTGCGCCCGATGCTCCGTCACCGGCTCGCGGCTCTGGTTCAATTGCAACCCGGAGGGCCCCTACCACTGGTTTTACAACGAGTGGATCCTGAACGCGGAGCAGCGAAACGCCCTGTACCTCCACTTTACCATGGCGGACAACCCCTCCCTCTCGCCCCAGATCCGGCAGCGCTACGCCCGGCTCTATTCCGGCGTGTTCTACCGGCGCTTCGTCCTGGGCCAGTGGGTAGCCGCCGAGGGGCGGGTTTACGACTTTTTTGACCCGTCCAGCGCGCCGCCCGTTCCCCGGGGGGAGTTCAGCCAATGGTACATCTCCTGCGACTACGGCACGGTGAATCCCGCCTCCTTCGGCCTGTGGGGCCTGCAAAACGGCGTGTGGTACCGGGTGCGGGAGTTTTACTTCGACTCCCGGCGGGAGATGCGCCAGATGACCGATGGCGAATACGCCGACGCCCTGGCCGACCTTGCGGGAGGCAGGTCCATCGCCGCCGTGGTGGTGGACCCGTCGGCCGCCAGCTTTCTGGAGCTGCTGCGGCGGCGGGGCTGGAAGGTGAAAAAGGCCGAAAACGACGTGCTCTCCGGCATCCGGCGGACCTCCGACCTGCTCAAAAACGGAAAGCTCGTCATCTGCGACACCTGCGCCGACTGCCTGCGGGAGATGGAGCAGTACGTCTGGGACGTCAGGGCCGGAAAGGACGCGGTAAAAAAAGAGTACGACCACGCCATGGACGATATGCGATATTTCGCCGCCACCATTCTCTCCGACGGCGGCTGCCCCGTCGCTGCCTGTTCGGTAGAGCGGCGGTAGACAAGGATAACACGCACCTGCGTTTATCAACTTTTTGGAAAGGAGGTTTTCTATGAAACGCAAGCAACCTGAACAGCCGGTGGGGGCGGCGGTCACCCAGCTTCGCGGCGGACAGGGACACCCCTTCGGCTCCCTGAAGTCCTACATCCCCCTCTGCGGCACGGAGTTTCAGCTCTACCGCTCCATGCGGGAGGCCCTGCCGGTGCTGGACGCCGCCATTACCAAGCTGGTGCGTCTGGTGGGCGGCTTCACGGTGACCTGTCCCCAGGGGCAGGAGGGCCTTCAGCACTTCCTGCGGACAGTGCCCTGCGGCCGCGCCCAGTTCGGCATCCACAGCTTTCTGTCGGCCTACCTGGATTCCCTGCTGCTCTACGGCAGAGCCATCGGGGAGATGGTGGTGGCGGGTGGGCAGTTGGCGGCCCTCTGCTGGGGCGACGTGTCGGCACTGCAGATCGAGGAGGGCGCAAGTCCTCTGGACGTCACGATCTGCGGCCCGGATGAAAGGGGCTGTCTGCGGCCGCTGCCCTATCAGCACCTGCTGCTTCTGACTACCCTCAACCCGGAGCCTGCCAATCCCTACGGCGTCTCCCTGCTGCGGAGCATGCCCTTTTTGTCGGACATCCTGCTGAAGATCTACCACACCCTCGGCGTCAACTGGGAACGGGCGGGCAACGTGCGCTACGCGGTGGTCTGCAAGCCCACCGGCGACAGCTTTGAGCGCACCGCCGCCGCCAGCCACGCCGAGACCATTGCAAAAGAGTGGTCGGCGGCCATGCAGGATTCCAAAAACGGCGTGGTGCGGGATTTCGTGGCCGTGGGCGACGTGTCGGTCAAGGTCATCGGCGCCGACGGCCCGATACTGGACTCGGAGATCCCTGTGCGGCAGCTTCTGGAGCAACTGGTGGCAAAGACCGGCCTGCCACCCTTCCTGCTGGGTCTGAGCTGGTCCAGCACCGAACGCATGAGCCGTCAGCAGGCGGACCTGCTCACCAGCGAGCTGTGGGCCATCCGTCGGGCCGTGGAGCCTGCCCTGGAGCGCATCTGCACCCTCTGGCTCCGGCTCAGCGGCTTTGCCTGCACCCCCACCGTCGTCTGGGACGAGATCAGCCTGCAGGATCTGACGGAGGAAGCCCAGGCCGGTTACGTCCGCGCCCAAACCGCTCAGTTGGAACGGGAAATGAACAAGGAGTGATTCTTTGAACATCCAAAAGGCCGCCGCTGTGACCGCCTCGGGTCATCCCGACGAGGCACAGCTGGCGAAGATCAACCTCTATTCCAAAACGCCGCTCAAGGCCGAGGAGGTCTACTGCTTCAGCGTCCGGCTGTGCGACGACCTGCCCGACCGGGACTATGAGCGCTTCGACACCGCCGCCCTGCCGGTTTTGGCGGAGCTCTTCCGGGGAAAAACGGGGATCGCGGACCACGACTGGTCGGCAGAACGCCAAATTGCCCGTATTTTTGACACGGAGGTCCTCTCTGAAAACGGCGCGAGCTATATCCGTGCCCACTGCTATATGCTCCGCACGGAGAAAAACGCCGACCTCATCTCCGAGATCGAGGGCGGCATCAAAAAGGAGGTCTCGGTGGGCTGCGCCGTCCGGCGCACGGTCTGCTCCGTCTGCGGAAAGCCCTATGGCGCCTGCGAACACCGCAAGGGCCTGGACTATGACGGCCGGACCTGCTATGCGGTTTTGTGCGACCCCACCGACGCCTACGAATTTTCCTTCGTCGCCGTGCCTGCCCAGAGACAGGCCGGTGTGCTGAAGCGCAAAGGAGGTGTGTGCATGACATTGCAGGAGCTTGTCACAAAATCCGGCACGCCGGAGCTGTGCGACCGTCTCAAGGCTCTGGAAGAGGAGGCGCAGTTCGGCCGCGAGTGCCGGGAGACTATGGTGGCTGAGACGGTGTCTCTCGGCCTGCTGCTGGATTTCGGGGCCGACGAGGCCACCTTGCAGAAGGCCTTTTCCGCCCTGGACAGCCGCCAGCTTCGGACGCTGAAGGCCGCCATGGCCCAGAAGGCCGCCGTTCTGTTCCCGCCGGAGGCTCAGCTTCCCCGTCCCCAGAGCCTGCCCGCCAGACTGGAGGACGCCTACATTATTTAATTACATTACGGAGGTAAAATTTATGTCCATCTCTTTTGATTCCATCGGTCAGCAGTGCGTCACCGCCTCTGCCGATACATCCCTTGTGGCCGGCGCGGTCTGCAAATTCAGCAGCAACAGCGCCGTCTCTGCCTGCGCAGACGGCAACCCCATCCACGGCTTCGTGGAGAATATCCACGGAAAGAATGCCACCGTCACCGTGCGCGGTTTCGTCACCGCCGCCTACAGCGGCACGGCTCCCAACGTGGGCTACTGCGCCCTTGCCGGCGCGGCATCCAACAAGGTCAAGGTCCTGACAGGCGCGAAGGAATACCTGGTGGTCAACGTGAACACCACCAAGAACACCGTCACATTCCTGCTGTAAGCAAAGGAGGCAGCATATATGGCATTTGATAATATTCGTCTGGAAAAAGGTATGTACCGCGAAAGCGGCAAGTCATTCTCCCAGGTTCTGGAGAGCCTGGACCCCTCTGAGGCCTACAAGGGCACCGCTCTGGAGGGCACCGACGCCTTCCAGCGCCAGCTCAAGCGCTTCGGCATCCGCGCAAAGGGCATCGGGTCCGATACGGTGGAAAAATTCTTCTCCACCTTTGAATCCGCCGTCCTGTTCCCCGAATTCATCGCCCGCGTCGTCCGCCAGGGTATGGAGGAGAACAACATTCTGCCCTCCATCGTCGCCACCGTCACCGACATCGACGCCATGGACTACCGCAGCATCTATTCCGTCCCCACCGACGACGAGAAGTCCCTGATGGAGGTGGGCGAGGGCGCGGCCATTCCCGCCACCACCATCCGCAGCAAGGAAAACCTCATCTCTCTGCACAAGCGCGGAAGAATGCTGGTGGCTTCCTATGAGGCACTGCGCTTCCAGAAGCTGGATATGTTCTCCGTCATGCTTCGGCAGATCGGCAGCCACATCCAGAAGCTTCAGCTTGCCGACGCGGTCAACGTCATTATCAACGGCGACGGCAACGGCAACGGCTGCACGTCCTTCTCCGTCGGCGCATCGCCCATTTCCGGCACTGCCGGCACTCTCGGCTATGACCAGTTGGTGGAGTTCTGGGCCCAGTTCCATCCCTATGAGATGAATACCATGCTGGTCAACACCTCCACCATGGTTCGTCTCCTGCAGTTGGATGAGCTGCAGAATCCTCTGACGGGCCTGAATTTCCAGGGCACCGGCAAGTTCGCCACGCCGCTGGGTGCCGAGCTGCTGCGGGCTGAGGAGGTCGGTGACGACGCCGTCCTTGCCTTTGACCGCCGCTATACCCTGGAGATGGTACGCGCCGGCGACGTGTGCGTGGAGTATGACAAGCTCATCGACCGCCAGCTGGAGCGCGCCGCCATCACCTCCATCTGCGGCTTCAGCAAGATCTGCGCCGACGCCGCCAAGATGCTGGAAATCTGAGCATGGACGGCAACAGTATTCAGGTCCGCAACCTGGCAGGCGTGTTTCTGGGCACGCTGGACGGTGACCGGCTTAATCTGCTGTCGGTGGTCTGCGTGGCGGTGGAGCAGGAGATCCGCGCACGGCTGCGGCCCGATGTGGACACGACGGAGTGCAATGAAGTCATCGTCATAGCCTCCGTTTTGCTGGCGGTGGCGGCCATGCGGCAGTTTGAGGAGGGAAATCTGGCGGACTTTACCGCCGGAACGCTGAAGGTAAGCTTCGACAATGACCGCTCAGCGCCGGTGCAGATGGCCATGCGCCTGATCGCGCCCTGGTGCGCCGATCCCTTTTCCTTCCGTGGGGTGACGGTATGAAGGATCTGATCAAAAAGCTCATCAAGGACTACGGCAGCGACGCCATTGTCACCTATAACGGCGTCGCCTACAGCAGTAAGGTCTTCTTCCAGTTGGTCACGTCCAAAAGCTGGCAGAATATGGAGCGCATGGTGGACACCGGCGGCATTATCCCCCGGGGACAATACCTCTTTATCGCGCTGCCTGACCTGGCCGCCAAGCATCCGGAGTGCCTGATCATCGGAGAGAAGGCCTATACCGTCCGCCGGGCCGATACCATCCTCTACCGCAATGAGCAGCTTTTCACCTGGGGACTGTGCGTGGAAGGAGGCGACATGGATCCGTGGTTGACATAAAACCAAGAATCTACCAGCTTCTCACCAATGCCGGACTCCACTGCCTGACGGAGTTCCCAATGACGAAACTGCCCAGGCTCCAGTCGCCCATGGTCACCGTCGGCGGGAAGGGAGTCGAGCTCAGGCCCATTGCCATCGGAGACTATTTGGGGGCCGATACTGATCAGAACGTTTGCACCGGCTTTCTGGCCGCAACTACGGTGGTGTTGGATGTCTATTCTCCCTACAAGAGCGGCGGAACTGCCTGCTATGAGACGATGCAGGCCGCCGTCCAAGTCCTCCTGGCAGGCGGCACGGGTCAGACCCTCCGAAAGATCATCGTGAACAACGTCCACTTCGACCCTGATGCCGACTACTACCGCTGCAGTGCCCTGCTGATCTATGAAGCCCTGAATTTTCAGGTGGAAAGCGTGTGAGGTGAGAGATCATGTCCTATGAAGCGATCCCCCTGCCTAAGGCGTATACGGTCAAGCTCGGCAGTACCCGCGTCGGTATGCTCCAAAGCTTCCGTGAGCAGACAGAGTGTAAAACGTCGGCGGTCAGAGCCGTCGGGGAAAACAAGGCAAGCCGTTGGATTCCCGGCGCGCTGACCTACCGGGTAAAGCTGAACCGTCTGCTGCTGGATACGAATATCATTGAAGACCCCCTTCTTCTCCATGATCTGCATGCCTTTTCGTTGACGCTGACCGGCTGCGGCAGGACTGTGGTCTATACCGGCTGCGAATTCACCTCCATCACCCGCTGCTGCCAGAGCGGAGGCGATGTGGTGGAGGAGGCGGAGCTGGTCGCCGCCGGACGCACGGAAAGCACATAGTCCACATCGAAGAAAGGAGCGAGCAATGACAGCAATGCAATTTGGGACCTTTACCTGGCCCAATAACCCGGAGACCTTCCGTATTGTTTATGCCCGGGACCTGGACATCGAGGGGGATGACAACGGCAGATGGACCGTGACCAATCACGGCAGACTGGGCCGTGTGTTCCTCTGCGAGGGCGTGTTCCACGGCAGCACGGCCTACAACAGCATCATCACACTGTCCAACCTGTTTATCTCCGGTGGCACCGGTGCGCTGAAGCACCCCTGCTGGTCCGCCGTCTCGGTGCTGATGACGGATCTGGAGGTCATCGAGGAGCCCAGTGAGAACCTGGTGCGCTACAAGATCAAGTTCCTGGAAATGCCGTAACAACGGCAAAAAAGCTGCTGCAAGACCGGAAGTCTTGCAGCAGCCGTTTTTTATGTCATTGCGGGGGACAGAAAATCAGAAAAGGAAGGAAAAACCGTCCAGATCCCAGCCGGCTTCGCCGATAATGTCCGCCGTGCCCGGCAGGTCCAGATACCACTCGCCTCCGACGCAGATCATGATCAGCGGGATGTAGTCGTCGGTCAGGGTGCCGTTGGGCAGGACGATGTCCACATAGACCAGAGCCGCCTCCTCCACATAGCCCGCGTCGGTGTCAAAGTACATACCGTAAAGCTCGTCAATATCCTTGACGGCGGAGGCGTCCAGAGGCTCGGTGCTGATGATGCGGACCCTGGCATCGGAGAGAGCCAGGTCCTCCGAAACATAATCCCGCACTGCCGGCGGCAGCATATCCAGGGCCTTGTTGAGGTCAAGGGCAAGAACGGCATCGCAGAGGTCGTCGGCGGCATGGGACGCGCCGGAGCCGGAAAGAGAGATGGCCAGGACCAGGATCAGCGCCAGGATACACAGGGCAGCAGCGGCCAGAACGATAGTGCGGCGTTTTTTTGCCGGGTCAGGGCCGCCGGGACGGTTGTTGGGTCGGGCCATCGCCGCCCCGCAGGAAGTGCAGAACTGCACATCCGAGGGATTGCTCGCGCCGCATTTGCTGCAAATCATGGTGGTGCCTCCTGTCGTATCGGCCTGATTCTCGCCTTATCCGGAACGTTCCGCGAAAGCGCCTGTTTTCAACAGTTTTCGTGGTTTCCGGGTATTATTTTATTACAGGGCACCTGGTTTGTCAAGCCGACGCTTGCAATCACGCGCTTTTCTGGTATAATTATTTCAGAGGATTTCCGCTTACAGAAAGGCAACCCGGCACAGCACCATGGCCAGTACCGGCAGCGCCGCGCCGGTCAGAAGCTGGGCAGCGGAATGACGGCCCAGGCAGCGGCTGGACCAGAAGATGAAGGGCAGCAGACAATAGCCGGCCAGGAACCAGGGGCTGACAAAGGTGGCCAGCATGGCAAGGGGACCGGAGCAGCCGCAGGCATGACCGCTGATCTTGAAGCCCGCCAGTGTGCCCACGCCGATGGCGAGGCCGGAGAGGACATAGGTGCCGTAGAGAACCAGCTCCGTCGCCGCGCCGTCAAACAGAAAAGCGTACAGGAAACCGCCCACATAACCGATGACGGAGAAGACCACTGCCAGGTCCCGCTGACCGTCGCGGCCCTTTCGCCGCAGAGCGGGGATCAGGGCGGCGATGGGATAGGCCAGCAGAGGCAAGCCGGTGAGAAAGCCCAGGGCAAGAGCAAAGTGGACCGGGGAGGCAAAGCTGCCCGGCAGCAGCAGATAGAGAAACACACACAGCAGCGCGGCGAAGATCGGCGGCGCAGTGAGGATACGGACAAATCTGGCAAAGATTTTTTTCATTCTTTTCATGGCATGAGACTCCCTTCCAAACAGGTTGCCCTCACCATACACCTGCGAAGGGGAAAAGTCACGCCACGGTTTCTGATCTGCCCTCCACAGCGTCGAGAACGGCACTCTACTGACAGTAGAGTCCAGTATTTGCAATGGATTTGAGGTATTTTGATGGAAGAACAGGAAGCATTGCTGCGGCATCAGATCGCAGAGAATATCGCCTATTACCGGCGGCAAAACGGAGACACCCAGGCGGAGCTGGCGAAGAAACTGAATTACTCAGACAAGTCCGTTTCCAAATGGGAGCGGGCGGAGGGAACGCCGGACGTGTTTATCCTCTGGCGAATCGCCCAGCTTTACAACATTACCGTGCAGGACCTGCTGGGCGAAAAAAAGGTGCCCCAAACGGGAGGCAAACGCATTTTGATCCTGCTGCTGTCGGTGGGGCTGGCCTGGCTGACGGCAACGGTGCTGTTCTGCGTGTCAAAGATGTCCGGCCTGCTGGCTGACCGCGCCTGGCTGCTGTTCATCTACGCCCTGCCGGTCAGCGGCGTTATCTGCACGGTGTTCACCAGCCTCTGGTGGAGCAGGCTGACGCAGTTCCTCTCCGGGACATTGCTGCTGTGGGGCGCTGGCTTGAGCCTGGTCTTGTCGCTGCATCTGCAATCGTCCTTTTTGCTGTTCGTCCTGTGCGGCGTGCTGCAGGTGCTGCTCATTTTGTTTTTCCTGCTGAAAAAGAAAGGATAGAAATGCAATGCTGAAAGAGAATGTCATGCGCGACTATATCGCCATTTTGAGCGAGGAACTGGTCCCGGCCACGGGCTGCACCGAGCCTATCGCCATCGCCTACTGCGCCGCCACCGTGAAAAAGCTCCTGGGGAAGCTGCCGGAGCGGGTGACGGCCACCGTCAGCGGCAACATTCTGAAAAACGTCAAAAGCGTGGTGGTCCCCAACACCGGCGGACGCAAGGGCATCCGTCCCGCCATTGCCGCGGGCATGGTGGCAGGCGACCCGGACAGGGACCTGCAGGTCATCGCAGACCTTCCCCCGGAGGCTCTGACGGCCCTGGACGACTTCCTGCGCACGGCGGATATCGACGTGATCTGCGGAGAGTCCCCCTGCAAGCTGGACATTGACATTCAGGCCTTCGCCGGGAAGCATTCGGCGCGGGTGCGCATCACCAACCATCACACCAACATCGTCCATATGGAGCGCGACGGCCAGGTCCTGCGGGATCTGCCGGTGGTGGACGCCGCCGAGGAGCATATGACCGACAAGAGCTGCCTCAACGTGGAGGACATCGTCCGCTTTGCCGATACGGTGCCGTTGGAGGCTGTGCAGGACCTGCTTCTGCGGCAGATCGAGCAGAACACCGCCATCGCCGAGGAGGGCCTGCGGGGTGCCTGGGGCGCGCAGATCGGACGGATCCTGCTGGAGGACTACGGCGACGACGTCAAGCAGCGGGCCAAGGCCTATGCGGCTGCCGGATCCGACGCCCGGATGAGCGGCTGTGAAATGCCCGTGGTCATCCTCTCCGGCTCCGGCAATCAGGGCATCACCGCCTGTCTGCCCGTGGTGGTCTACGCCAAGCACATCGGCGCGACCCAGGAGCAGCTCATTCGCGCGCTCCTTGTGTCGGACCTTGTCACCATCCACCAGAAAAGCGGCATCGGACGCCTGTCGGCCTATTGCGGCGCCATTTCCGCCGGTGTGGGCGCAGGTGCTGGCATCTGCTATCTGCTGGGCGGCGGCTTTTCCGCTGTCGCCCACACGGTGGTCAACGCGGTGGCCATCCTCTCCGGGACCATCTGCGACGGCGCAAAGCCCTCCTGCGCGGCCAAGATCGCCGCCGCCGTCGACGCGGGCATCATGGGCTACCGGATGTATCTGCACCACCGGGAATTCCACAGCGGCGAGGGCATCGTCGCCGGAAGTGTGGACGATACCATTGCCAACGTCGGCCTCCTTGCCCAGCAGGGCATGCGCCAGACCGACCACACCATCCTGCGCATCATGCAGGACGGGGAATGTCTGTGAGCCTACGGGCTTTCCCGGAGATCGAAAACAGTATTCGCAAGGAGCAACGCCATGAACGAAAACAATTACTCCCCGGAGCAGCCGGGAGAGGAAACGGCCGGGCAGCGTCCGCCGGTGCAGATGCCACAGTATCCGCCGACGCAGGCACAGCAATATCCGCCGACACAGGCGCAGCAATATCCGCCAACACAGGCGCCCCGGTATCCGCCCAACCGGTCTGCTTATCCGGCACCGCCTCCCTACCATCCGCCGGTCTACGGTGGACAGCAGCGTCCGCCCTATGAACCCGCGCCCTATTATCCCGCCCCCAAGCAGAAGAAAAAGAGGATGTCTCTGCGTCTGGCAGTCGTTGCGCTGTGCTGCGCCCTGCTGGGAAGCCTCCTGGGCGGCGCGGCAGTGGGCCTCGTCATGTACCGCGCACAGAATCAGAGCAACAGCAGTACGCCGCCTGTGTCAGAGCCGGCCGTTCCCTCC
The DNA here is from genome assembly GCA_945635805.1 of uncultured Clostridia bacterium. Lineage (GTDB taxonomy): Bacteria > Bacillota > Clostridia > Oscillospirales > Oscillospiraceae > JAZOXB01. Next base: position 3,257 of record CALZCW010000005.1, on the reverse strand, counting down.
GCGGAGGCCACGACCCGGCCCACGACCCCGCCCTCCGAGGGAGCAATGACCCCGGCGCAGGTCTATCAGGAAAACGTCGGGGCCGTGGTGGGTGTCTACAACGAGACGGCTACGGGCGGCCTGTTCGGCCAGAGCACGGAGGTCTCCAGCACCGGCACGGGCTTTTTGATCTCCTCCGACGGCGAGATCCTGACCAATTACCATGTGATCCAGGGTGCCAGCCGCGTGACTGTTGCCCTCTACAGCGGCGCGACCTACGAGGCCCGGGTTTTGGGCTATGAGGCCGAGAGCGACATCGCCCTGCTGAAGATCGATGCTTCCGGATTGCCGACGGTGACCTTGGGCGATTCCGACAGTCTCTATGTGGGCGCGGAGGTCGCCGCCATCGGCAATCCTCTGGGCGAGCTGACCTACAGCCTGAACGTGGGTTATATCAGCGCCATGGAACGCTATGTCACCACCGACGGTTCCCCCATTGACATGATGCAGATCGACGCCTCCATCAACCCCGGCAACTCCGGCGGCCCCCTGTTTGACATGGGCGGCAGCGTCGTCGGCATCACCACGGCCAAGTATTCCGGCACCACCGCCACGGGAACCTCCATCGAGGGCATCGGCTTTGCCATCCCCATCAACGATGTGGTAAAAATCCTGGACGATTTGCGGGAAAACGGCAAGGTTCTCAACCGCGCCTTCATCGGCATCACCGCCTCCACCGTTTCCCGCGCCCATCCCGGCAGCGGCCTGCCTGACGGGGCCTATGTGGAATCGGTGACGGAAAACAGCAGCGGCGCTCTGGCGGGCCTGCGCACGGGCGATGTTATCACTGCCATCGACGGCGTGAGCATCACGGGCATCGAGGATCTGTCGGGCAAGCTGAAGAACTACCGGGCCTCCGACACGGCGACCCTGACGGTCTACCGCAGCGGCAGGACCCTGGAACTGACCATTTCCTTTGACGCCAAGCCCGACAGCCTCTCCGAAACACAGCCCACCGAAGCATCAGACGCACCCACCGAGGCCCCCGGGAGCAGCGAACCGGCCGAATCCACGGAGGACGGCTTCTCCTTCCCCTGGGAGGAGTGGTTCCCGTAAGGACGGGTCGGAAAGAAGCCGCCGTTCCGCTGTCACAAATACCTGCCGGAGCTGCGGCTGATGTTTGGCCGCCCCACGGAAGAGAAATCGCCGATGGATTTCCCCCGCTCTTTATGCTATAATAATGTCTACTGAATAAACCGCAAAGCGGTTTATTCGCGCGGCAAGAGCCGCGCAATTTCGCAAAAACAGCCAAAATGAGCTGTTCTTGCGAAATTCAGACATTGTTACAATGCGTATGGTTGTTACACTCCATCCGATTTGGCGATGGGCTCTGAAATCTCATGTGGCATTTGTTTTAACACACGGATATGGCGTACTATCGTTTTCTTGCCTGTTTCGATTCATAATAGCATAATAGAAGCTGATAATAAGCGCCCGGCTTATTATCAGCTTCTTGTATCAAAGTCTCTTTAATCTCTGTCCCAGTTGTGCCAGACGTTCTGGACGTCGTCATCGTCCTCGAAGATGTCCAGCATCTTTTCCATGTTGGCGATGTCGTCGGGGTTGTCCAGCTTCTTATACTCGGCGGGGACCATTTCGATCTGGGCGGAAACGAAGGCGTAGCCCTTCTTCGTCAGGGCGTCGGCCACGGCGTTGAAATCGTCCGGGTCGGTATAGATGGTGAAGCAGGTGTCCTCGGCCTCGAAATCATCGGCACCGGCGTCCATGGCGTCCATCATCACGTTGTCTTCCTCGTAGTCCTCGTCCTCATTGTCGATGACCAGAACGCCCTTCTTGCTGAAGTTCCAGGAGACGCAGCCGGAGGCGCCCATTTTTCCACCGTATTTGTCAAAGTGGTGGCGGACGTTGCCGGCGGTACGGTTGCGGCTGTCGGTCATGGTCTCGACGATGACGGCGATGCCGCTGGGGCCGTAGCCCTCATAGGTGATGGCCTCGTAGGCGTCGCCGCTGCCTGCGGAAGCGGCCTTGTCCAGCACGCGCTTGATGTTGTCGTTGGGCATATTGGCGGCCTTGGCCTTGGTGATGATGGTGGCAAGACGGGAGTTATAGTTGGGGTCGGTGGAGCCGCCGCCTTCCTTGACCGCTACATACATTTCCTTCGCGATCTTGGTGAAGGCCGCCGCACGTTTTGCATCCTGCGCGCCCTTGGTTTTCTGAATATTATGCCATTTGGAATGACCCGACATGGTGATTCGTCCCTTCTGTTCTGATTTGTGTCCTATATTTTAGCATACAAACGGCGGAAATACAACCGTTCTATGCAAATTTTATGCAATCTCCGTGGCGCTGGGAGAGAAAAACCTCCACATCCGGGAAAGCGGCGGCAACTTTTTCCGCCAGCCAGGCACAGACCGGATTCTCCGTTTCAAAGTGTCCGGCGTCGATGAGGGTCACGCCCAGAGCCTGGGCGTCGTGGAAGGCGTTGTATTTGCAGTCGGCGGTGACGAAGGTGTCATAGCCCGCGTCGGCGACCTCCTGCAGCGCGCCGGAACAGCCTCCGCCGCCGACGGCTACCCGGCAGACGGGCCTGCCGCCGTCCACATAGCGCACACCGGGACAGCGGAGGGCCGTTTTGACCTGCTGCACAAAATCCGCCGCCGCCGTTTCGGGCACCGTTCCGCCCCGCAGAAGTCCGTAGGGCCTGCCCTGGGCGTCCGTTCCGGCGGGATGGATCACATGGATTTCTTCCAGGCCCAGCTTTGCCGCCAGACAGTCGTTGACGCCGCCGGGGGCCACGTCCAGATTGGTATGGGCGTTGAGGGCGGCGATGCCGTTTTCGATCAGGAACAGCAGGCAGCGGCCCTGCTCCGTCTGGTCGTTGACGGCGTTCAGCTCCCAGATGGCCGCATGGTGGGTCAGAAGCAGCTGGCAATCCCGGTCTTTCGCCTCCTCACAGGCGGCGCGGAAAGGGTCCAGCGCCACCAGGATCCGGCGGACCTCCCGGTCGGAGCGTCCGCAGAGCAGACCGACGTGGTCCCAGTCCTCCGCCATGTCCTCCGGCGCAAGGGTCTGAAGAAAACAGTGGATATCATTGACGGTAGGCATATAAAACCTCCTTTATAAACACAACTGAAATAGATTCTTGCAGTTCAAACGGCTTTCGTAGGGGCGGACGACTCTGTCCGCCCTAAGCTGCCAAAAGCAGCTTCATGACTAAGGGCTAAGGGTGAATGGCTGATGTGTCTGCTTCGCAGACG
>CALZCW010000004.1 GCA_945635805.1 uncultured Clostridia bacterium | reverse complement strand
TAGCCCGCCAGGGCGTTGAGCAGGGAGGATTTTCCGGCGTTGGGACGGCCCAGCAGTACTGCCTTGACGCCCTGCTTGAGCTGTCTGCCCCGCTCGTAGGTGGAAAGCAGCGCCCGCAGTTCGTCAGCGGAGGTTTTTAGTGTGTCAGCCAGCTCCTGCAGGCCGAAATCCTCAATGTCCTCGTCGGGATAGTCCAATACCGCGTGAAAATGGCTGCAAAGATCCGTCAGCCGGTCATAGACCGGCTCAATCCTCTTTTGCAGCGCGCCGCTCAGCTGGCCTGCTGCGTTGGCAGCGGCGTCGGCGCTCTCGGCGTCAATCAGGTCGATCACGGCTTCTGCCTGAGTCAGACCGAGCTGGCCGTTGAGAAAGGCCCGCTTGGTGAACTCTCCAGGTCCTGCCTGTCGGGCACCGGCGGCAAAGAGCGCTTCCAGCGCCGCAGCCAGCATGGCAGGGGAGCCGTGGCACTGCAGCTCCACCGTATCCTCGCCGGTATAGCTCCGGGGTGCGCGGCAGACCACCGCCATGGCCTGGTCGATGACGCGGCCCTGCCGGTCGCGGAGGGCACCGAGAAACAGCCTGCGCGGCGGAAGCTCTGTCAGAGGCTTGCCGCAGTCGGTTGTAAAGACCCGGTCCGCAATCTGCGCACAGCCCTCGCCGGAGAGCCGCAGGATGCCGATGGCGCAGGGGACCTTGCCCGTTGCGACAGCGGCGATCACATCACCCATGGAGATAGTCTCCTTTCATCGTTCAATAGGTTAGCTGCTCATCAAAAAAGTCGGCCAGCTCCGCCATACGGCCCTCGGCAAAGGGTGACTCCATCTCCGCCTGCTCCAGCAGATTCAGCAGAGTGTTGTCGGCGGACAGGTGTAGCAGCCGGTTGTAGAGGGTAAGACCGCTTCCGTCGGCCAGCTCTGTCTGGTAGATCTGCAGGGCAGCGTCGTTGGAGAGGCAGTAGCTGATAACATAGAAGGGTGCGATGATGAAATGCTGGATGTCGATCCAGCCGGGGGCCAGGATGTCCTCCATGCCCACCATCCCCATGCCGAACTCCTCATTGCATTCCAGGAAGATGCGGTTGAAGTTTTCGGCGGTCAGCTCGTCGTCGTCCAGCTCGTAGACGCGGCTTTCAAAGGCGGCGTAGCAGGCCTGGCTGAGGAAGGTCAGAACGGAGTCGGACAGCTTGTAGTAGCTCATGTCCTCCCGCTCGCTTTCGGTCAGGTCGCCGTAGCTCAGGGTCAGATATTCCAGACCTTGGGAGAAGATCTCGGCGCAGTCGACGGAAGAGGTGGCGTTGCAGTTGACATAGCCGTCGACAAAATGGCCGAATTCGTGAGCGGTGGTCAGCAGGTCCGAGGAAGTGCCGGTGGGTGAGACGTAGAGGAAGGGCGCCTGATAGGCCCAGAGGTAGGTCATATAGGAGCCGGGCATTTTGCTGGTGGAGGAAGAAAAATCGTAGAGCTCATAGGCTTCCATATAGTCGTAGGCCGTGGCGATCTCGCCGCCGAGGATGTAGGCGGTCTGCTGTAGCTTGGGCAGAAGCGACTGAGTGCTCATGGATTCTTCGTAGTAGCTGCCGTAGATGGCGGTGTAGTAGTAGGGGGACAGCTCCTCGGCTACGTCCTCAACGTAGTCCTCCACCTGGTCCGGCGTGTAGTCCCGCTGATAGTAGAATTCGTAGTTGAAGTCAGCGTAACTGTCGTAGCCCAGCTCCCGGGCGATCTCCCGGCGGATGCGGATGAGCTTGGCGTAGATCTCCGAGATCTGCGGGTTATATTTCTCGTAGTAGGCCCGGTAAACCTCCAGATAGGTGCCGTAGTCCATGGTTTCGTCCGCCAACAGATCCTCCACCAGGCACTCCTGCCCCTGCCAGGTGATGGTCATATCGCTTTGCAGAGACATATACTCCGTCTCCAGGGCGGACTCCTCCTGCATCAGCTCCACGATCCGGTCGTTGGAATAGACCTGGTGCTCGTCATAGTATGCAAAGAAGCCCTCACCGAATTCCATCTGCTCCAGACGGTCGCGGATGGGGCTGCCGGCCATGGCAATGTAGCATTTTTCCAGCGCCTGCTCCACCAGGGGCGACTGCTCGTCGCACCAGCGGTTTTCCTCGTCGTAGAAGCTGTCATTGAGGTCCAGCGTATAGCGGATGTAGGCCACGGTGGCCATGGTGTCGAACAGGATGTAGTCCTCGTAGACCTCGTCAAAGGCCTTCAGGACGGCATCGGCATTTTCACCGTCTTCCACCAGGGCCTGGACGCTGCCGATGGCCTTGCACAGGGCGTCGGCGTCCGGACGTTCGTAAACGATGTCGGCAAAGCTCGCTTCCTCCCGCAGGGCAGTGTCGGCGCGCTCATATTCCGTATAGGGCGTATGGGACGCGGCGGATTGCTGGCTTTCCGTGGCATCGGACGAAGAGGACGGCGGGAACTGGTCCAGAATATCCGAAAATTTGTCTAATAAGCCGTTTCCCGACGGGAGCGGTGTGTCGGGGTTAGAATAGAAGGTGCAGCCCTGCAGCAGAAGGCAGAGGGCAAGCAGCAGCGCGATCAGTTTTCCTTTTTTCATGGCAGTCTTCCTTTCATGTCGGGCTGTTGCAGCACGCGCCCGACCAGTTTCATCAGCTCCGGGTGGCTTTGGGGGCTGCCCACCGCCACGGAGCAGCGGTCAAAAAAGCGGAGAGGGGAGCCGTCGAGAGCGGTGACGATACCGCCGGCTTCCTGGATGATCAGCGAGGCGGCGGCGTAGTCCCAGGGACGCAGACAACATTCAAAAAAAGCGTCCGCGCGTCCGGCTGCGACATAGCAAAGATCGAGACCAGCCGTGCCGCTGCGGCGGAAGTCTAGCACCGAGGGGAGCAGCTCCGCCATGAGCTGCGCGGTGAGGGGAATGGTCTGGCGGTAGTATATGGCGCTGCCGTACATGACGATGCTTTCGCTCAGGGGCAGGTTGTTCATGCGGATGGGCTTGCCGTTGAGGTATGCGCCGCAGCCCCTTTGCGCGGTAAAAAGCTCGTCGGTGTAGGGCTGGTAGACGGCGCCGTATTCCATCCGGCCGTCCAGGTAGTAGCCGACGTTGATGGAGCTTTGGCGGGCGTGGCGGATGAAGTTGGTCGTGCCGTCGATGGGATCGACGATGAAATAGCCGCGCTTATCGGCAATCTCGAGGACATCGCCCTCCTCGCCGTAGAAGCCGGCTTCGGGGAAAGCGGCCAGAAGCTCACGGTACAGAAAATCCTGGACCATGGTGTCGTATTTTGTCACCAGATCACAGTGGGAGGTCTTTTCCTTCACGCTGTCGGAAATATGGTGGGCGCTGAGAACGATCCTTCCCGCCTCACGGACGATCTGGTCGATCCTTTCATACATGGCAAACACCTCTGCTTATAGAAAATTTCTGGCAGGGATTGCGCCGGAAACCGGCAGGATACGGCAAAGCCGTGGAATATCAGCCGGACTGCGGCTGATAAACCAACTTCACTATAACACATTTTTCGCAAAATCACAACACCCAAGTGACGGCGCTTTCCTGACCTGCATTATGAATTTTTTATAAATTTGCCGAAAACGGTAGCATTTTACCGCAACCCTATGTTATAATATATGCTGCTGATTTATATCATCACATTCCTGATCCTATAGAGGTTGGTTTCATGCTTGAGCTGCTTTCTCCCGCCGGTTCTCTCGACGCGCTCCGCGCCGCCGTGTGCAACGGAGCCGACGCGGTCTACTTTGGCTCCGAGAATTTTAATGCCCGTCGGGGCGCTAAAAACTTCACATTGGACGAGCTGCCGGAGACGGTGCGCTACTGCCATGTGCGGGGCGTCAAGGTCTATCTGACGCTGAACACCCTGGTTTCCGACCGGGAGATGCGGACCGCGGCCGAGACGATCAAGACGGCAGCCCGTGCGGGCGTGGACGCCTTTATCGTCCAGGACTTCGGCATCGTTTCCCTGTGCCGCCAGATTGCGCCGACGGTGCCGCTGCACGCCTCCACCCAGATGAGCATCCACTCCCTGGAGGGCGTGAAGCAGGCTGCGGCTATGGGGATTACCCGGGTGGTCCTGGCCCGGGAGCTGTCCAGAGAAAACATTGACTTTATCTGCCGCAACAGTCCGGTGGAGATCGAGGTGTTCGTCCACGGCGCGCTGTGTATGTGCCATTCCGGGCAATGCTATATGTCCTCGGTCATCGGCCGCAGGAGCGGAAACCGGGGCCAGTGCGCCCAGCCCTGCCGTCTGCCCTACGGATTTGACCGGTTTGAGGAAAAATACCCTCTGAGTCTGAAGGATAATTGCCTGATCGACTATCTGCGCCAGTTGGAGGTCATGGGCGTTGCCAGCATCAAGCTGGAGGGACGCATGAAACGGCCGGAATACGTGGCCACCGTGACCAGCGTCTACCGCACGGCGATAGACGAGGGAAAGGTCAGTGAGCAGGGCAGACAGGCGCTGCGGGCGATCTTCTCCCGCCAGGGCTTTACCCAGGGCTATTATGAGGGAAAGCTCGGCCCGGAGATGTTCGGCGTCCGCAGCACCAAGGAGGGCAGCCCCGCTTTGCTGCAGGCTGCCCGCGCTTCCTATGAAAATGTGGAGCCGCAGCGGGTGCCGGTGCGGTTTTACGCCATCGTCTCGGCGGGGCAGCAGATCCAGCTTGCCGCCCAGGACGAGGCGGGCAATGTGGCCAAGGTTCTGGGAAGCATTCCGGAGTCTGCCCAATACCGGGAGTTGACGCATGAAGAATTGGAGATCCGTCTTTCCAAGACCGGCGGAACACCCTATGTGTGCGCCGGAGCCCGGTGTGTGATTGACCGGGGCTTGAGCGTTTCGGCGGCGGAGATCAACCGGATGCGCCGTGAGGTGCTGGCCCAGCTTTCGGCCCTGCGGGGCAGAGCTGAGCCGCCGGAGACCGGCGCCTATACGGAAATCCGGACTTTCACCGGAACAAAAAAAGCGCCGCTTCTGACCGTCAGTGTCCTCAAGACCGCCCAGATTACCCCGGCAATGATCAAGATGAAGCCGACGGTGCTCTACGCACCCATCTCGGAGATCTGTGCCAACCCGGATTTTTACAGGCCCCTTTTGAGCCAGATGACGGTAGCGGCAGTGCTGCCCCGGGTGGTCTATGACAGTGAGACGGCGGCCCTGATCGCCGACTTGGGTACCCTTGCCCGCATGGGTGTGCGGCGGGTGCTGACAGGCAATTTGGGACAGGCGGCCCTGGCAAAGCAGCGGGGCTTTGAGGTTGCGGGAGATTTCGGACTGAATCTGTTCAATTCCCGCGCCATGAGCTTTGCCAGAGACCTGGGGCTGATTTCCGCAACGGCATCCTTTGAGATGTCTCTGCCGCAGATCCGGGACCTGTCTAAGCCCCTGCCGACGGAGCTGCTGGCCTACGGACGGCTGCCGCTGATGCTGACGGAAAACTGCCTGATGAAAAATCGGGCGGGAATCTGCTCCTGCCACAGCGGTCAGACCAAGCTCATCGACCGGATCGGGGAAGAATTCCGCGTGGTACGCGACGGAAATACCTGCCGCAGTGTGATATTAAACGGAAAGAAACTGTATTTGCTGGATAAAAAAGAGGACTTGCGCGCCCTTGGACTTTGGGCGGTGCGCCTGTCCTTCACCACGGAAAACGCGGTGGAGATTGACGGCGTTTTGTCCGCATGGCGAAGCGGCGCACCCTTTGAGCCCGGCGGCTGCACCCGCGGACTGTATCTGCGGGCAGTGGAATAAGTGAGAATTTTGGAAGAAAGCGGAGCGTATTATGAGTGTGATTCTTGCATCGGGCTCGCCGAGAAGAAAGGAGCTTCTCGAGCGGATGGGCGTGGATTTTTTAATCCGCACCGCGCCCCATGACGAAACAATGAACCCCTTTGGAGTTCCTGCCGATGAGGTCGCCGCGGTCAGTCTGCGCAAGGCCGAGGCGGTGGCTCCCCATTGTCTGGAGGAGGACATCATTGTGGCGGCGGATACGGTGGTGGTCTGTGACGGACTGGTGATGGGCAAGCCTCAGTCGGAGGCGAAGGCCTTTTCCATGCTCCGCCGCCTGTCGGGCAGAGAGCATCAGGTCATGACGGGCCTGACGGTCATGTGCGGCGACCAGGCCGAGACTACCACGGTGGTCACGACCCTGCGTTTCCGCCAGCTCTCTGACGAGGAGATCCTGGCCTACATCGCCACCGGCGAACCTATGGACAAGGCCGGCGCTTACGGCATCCAGGGTCTGGCGGCCATGTTCGTTGTCGGAATCGACGGAGATTATTATAACGTGATGGGATTGCCCGTCTGTACCCTGACGACTATGCTGCGCAAGCAGGGCGTCAAGCTGCTGGGCTGTTAGAGGTGAAGTGATTTGAAACGACGTACAAGTGTCCGCGTCAAGGTGATCCTGGTCGTGGCGCTGATCCTGGCGGTGGTGACAGCCATCACCTCGGCGCTTTTCGGCGTCACCTGGGCCGAACGTGCCGTACAGACGGTGCTGACGCCCATCCGCAGCGGCTTCAGCTCCCTGACGCGGCAGATCGAGCGATACTATAATTATATTTTCGGCTATGAGGCGCTGGAGGCGAAAAACGAATACCTCCAGCAGCGCATCAATGAAATTGAAGACAGCGAACGCAATGCGGCGGCGCTGGAACGCGAGAATGAGCGTCTCCGGGAGCTGCTGGAGCTGAGAAAGCAGAACGAGGATTATCAGTTCTGCGACGCTTACATCATCTCCTGGGATTCCTCCAGCTGGAAAAGCACCTTCACCATCGGCAAGGGAACCAACGCCGGCCTGGAGGAGGGAATGGTCGCCGTGACGAGCCAGGGACAGGTGGTGGGCCTGCTGACGGAGGTCGGAACCAACTGGTCCACAGTGACGACGATCCTGGACACCTCTTTGGAGATCAGCGCCAGCATTGCCTCTTCCGGTCATACCGGCGTGGTCCAGGGGGCGTATGCCTCAGGCGAAGAGGGCAAGCTGCGCCTCAATTATCTGCCCAGTGAGGCGGTCCTGCGCAACAACGACCAGGTCGTCACCACCGGCTCTGCGGTCTATCCCAAGGATCTGATCCTGGGCTATGTGATCGACGCCGGCTATGACGAGACCGGTGTTGCGAAATACGCCCTGCTGGAGCCTGCGGCAGATTTTGACACGCTGGAGCAGATCTTCGTCATTACCAACTTTACCAACGAATAATTCTGCACAAGACGGCGCAGCGTGCGTTAGCACGATGCGAGTGTGCGCAGCACACGGGATTCTTGATGAAATCCTTTAATCAAGAATCAGTATTAGAAGGAGGAGGGACAGCCATGCTGGATAAACTTTATATCACGCCGAAGCAGTGGCTGCACATCCTGCGCTGGACCCTCTATGCCCTGCTGTTTCTGCTTGCCATGATGCTGCAGACCGTGGTTTTCGGCAACCGGACGCTGCTGGGAGTCCATCCCCAGCTTGTGCCGCTGGTCATCTGTTGCGTGTGTTTGCGGGAGGGACCTGACCGGGGCGGACTGTTTGCCCTGCTGACTTCCCTGTTCTGGTGCCTTTCCGGTGCGGATATGGGAAGCGTCAGCCTGCTGCTCCTGACGGTGCTGCCCATCGCCGGTGGCCTGCTGTGCCGTGTCGTGCTGGAAAACCGTTTCCTTTCCTGCCTGATTATCACAGCGGTGACCCTGCTGTTGGAGCAGTCGACCATTTTTATCCTGAAGTATTTCTTTGACGGTCTGCCGGGAGGCCTGTACCTGTCGGAACTGCTTCCCTGCGTTTTTGTTTCCCTCCTTGCCCAGCCGCTGATCTATCTGCTGGTCAAGTGCATTGAGAAAGTCGGAGAGCCATATGAATCAACATAGATTTTCCTTCCGCGCCATGTCGGTGCTTGTGCTCATTGCTTTGATGCTGGGCATTTTCAGCGTGCGGCTGTTTCAATTACAGGTGCGCGAGGCGACGGTCCGCACCGATTCCGACGTGGATACTTTCACCTATTATACGAGAGTCACGGCTGCCCGCGGCGAGATCCTGGACCGCAACGGCAATGTCCTCATCGGCAACCGTGCTGCCTACAACGTCCTGCTGTTTTACGATGTACTGTTCAGCTCCGACGACCCTAACGAAAACCTGCGCCGCCTGGTGCAGCTCTGCTCGGAGTATGACCTGGAGATCATCGACCACCTGCCCGTTACCAGGGAAAAGCCCTATGAGTATACGACGGACCAGTATTCCTCCGCTTGGAACGGGTACTTTAACACCTTCCTGTCCAGACGCGACTGGGACCCGGATATTTCCGCGCCGCAGCTCATCCGCCGCCTGCGGGACCGCTATAACATCCCGGATACCTGGACCGAGGAGGAGGCCCGTGCGGTCATCTCTATCCGCTATGAGCTGGAGCTGCGCTTTTGCACCAATCTGCCCAACTATGAGCTGGTCAACGACATTGACGCGCCGGCACTGGCGGCGCTGATGGAACTGAATGTCCCCGGCGTCAGCGTCACCACCTCCACCGTCCGGGAATACCACACGGACTACGCGGCCCATATTCTCGGCTATGTGGGAAAGATGGACGCCGAACAGTGGGAATACTACGAGCAGTATGACTACTCCATGGATGCCGAGGTGGGTCAGACCGGCCTGGAGGAGGCTTTTGAGCTGCAGCTCCACGGTACCGACGGCCTGTTAGAGACGACTGTTGCCATTGACGGCACCGTCATTGAGGAGCACTATGTCACCGAGCCGATCGCCGGCAACAACGTGGAACTTTCCATCGACCTGGATCTGCAGCGGGTCAGCGAGGACGAGCTGGAAAAGCTGATCCTGAATCTGCGGGAAAACGGAATCGGCAGCAGCCAGAGCGGCATGGATGCCGAGGGAGGCGCCGTGGTGGTCATGAAGGTCAAAACCGGTGAGGTCCTGGCCTGTGCCAGCTATCCCACCTACGACCTTTCCACCTTCTTTGAGAATTACAACGACATCCTGGAGGAGGACTACGATCCCCTCTTTAACCGCGCCCTCATTGCCACCTATCCACCCGGCTCCATTTTTAAGATGGTCACAACGGTGGCGGCGCTGAACAATGAGATCGTCGAGCCGGGCTTTACCGTCCTTGACGAGGGCATCTACACCCGCTTTGCCGACGTGGGCTACTGGCCACGATGTATGCTGTGGACCACGCAGCACTTGACCCACGGCGTAGTAGATGTTCGCCAGGCCCTATCCGTTTCGTGCAACTACTATTTTTATGAGGTCGGCTGGCTCACCGGCATCGACCTGATCGACGAGACCTCCAAGCTCTTCGGCCTGGGCGAATCGACGGGCATTGAGCTTAACGAAACGACCGGCCACCGCTCCAACCCGGAGGTCAAGGATGCACTCTACCAGGGTGACTACAGCGTCTGGTACGGCGGAGACCTGGTAGCTACGGCCATCGGCCAGTCGGAAAACCGCTTTACTCCCATGCAGCTTTGCTCCTATACGGCCACCCTGGCCAACCGCGGTACCCGCTACAAGGCGACCTTCCTGAGCCGCGTCCTCTCGTCGGATTACGAGGAGCTGGTCTATGACAATCAGCCCATTATCCTCAACCAGTTCGAGATCAACGATGCCGCTTACAATGCCTACAAGGAGGGCATGGAAATGGCCGCCAACAGCGGTACCTGCGCTTCCGTGTTCGGCAACTATGACATTCAGGTCTGCGCCAAAACCGGCACGGCAGAACATGGCTCCGGCGGCTCCGATAACGCTTCCTACGTCCTCTACGCGCCTGCCGACGATCCCGAAATCGCCATCACCATCTATGTGGAAAAGGGCGCTCAGGGCGGCAATCTGGGCAATATCGCCAAGGCCATCCTGGACAAGTATTTCTCTGAGAGCGGCAGTGTTGACACCGTCCCCGGCGAAAACAGAACAGGTTAATAAGAACGGGCGGCTCTCCGTATGGGAGAGCCGCCCAATGCCATTTTCAGCGAAAAGGCTTAGCCGCCGGCACCGTATTGCAGCCCCAGGGCGAGGATGCCGAGATTACGTTCGTAGATGGAATCAAACTGGGACAGGGGCAGGGGATTCTCGCCCAGACCTGCTTCAATCGTGTAGCCGGGACGGTCAAAGGTCTGAATGAACCAATCCTTGTAGCCGGCAAATCCAGAGGCATAGGGTGTGTCCTCCAGCGTATAGCCGCTGACCCGGGCAAACCGTTCGCCCAGAGCCCGCGCCCCTTCCGGCTCCAAATTCAGAAATTTCCAGTAGATAACCTCTCCCTGAGTGTGATAGGAGAGGGTCATGGCCGGGTCTATCAGGCGTGTCAGTTCGGCCATGGCGGTGCTTTCCGGCTGGTCCAGAGGTGCCTGGCCCACATAGTCCCGGGGCGCCGGACGGTCAAAGCCCAGGGCAAATTTATTTTCCCGGGCCTGCTCCCACCCGGCGGGATAGTTGAGATTCAGGTCCACGCCGCGAAGGTTGGCTTTCCAGCCGTCGGGGAAGGGAATCGAAGGAAAATAGGCGGCGATCTCCTGCGCTGCCAGGTATTCCTCACTGCCGGGGGCAATGGCGCCGGTCACCAGGTCCACCCCGTCCGGATCCACCATGGGCACCAGGTAGAGCTGGACCGACCGGAACAGCGCTGCCGCATCCAGGTCAAAGATCCTGCCCCCCTCCGAGACGGCCCGGGCGTAATCCTCCAGGAATTTCATCAGAACCGGGGTGGTGATCCATTCGTTGGCATGGTGGCTGGCATTGTAGAGAACGGAGCGGGGCCCGTTTCCCAACTTCAGCATTGTTACGGGCCGCCCGTAAGCGGTGACCGCGATGCGCCGCTGTGTCAAAAACGGATAGCGCACCGTCAGGCCGTGGATGCACAGCGCCAGCAGCTCCGAGGTAAAAGGCAGATCCGTCGGCACCACGGGAAAACCGTAGGGTATGATGAGATACTGCCCCACGGAAAGCCGCCGGGGATCCAGATCGGGATTGGCGGTGACGATGGCCCGGACCGTGGTGCCGAACTGCCGCGCCAGACGGTAAAAGCTGTCTCCTGGCTTGACCATGTAGCGTTCATAACCCAACAGGTAGGGCGTCAGACGCTGCAGCGTCAGAACGTCCTCCCGGCCCGACGGGAAAAGACCCTCGCGGGTCTGAAATTCGATCAAATCCGCAGCGCCTGCGCGGCGCAGTGCAAGGTCGGTGTAATTCAAAAAAATCCCCTCCGACGAAACCTATGCCGGAGGGGAACGCTTTATGCCAGTTTCATCAGTTCGCCCAGGTATTGATAGGCGCTGAGGAGCTTATCCAGATGGTAGTTCATCACGATGGTGTCATGGCGGGTGCATTTGCGGCCGGGCAGACCGGCCTCCGGCAGCTCCATGCCAAGCTCCTGCATGACGGCGGCGTTTTCCATGGCCAGATCGCCCAGACAGTCCATGCCGCAGATGGCCTCCATCTCCTGCAGCATCCGCTGAGCCAACTGGTAGCAGCCACGCAGCAGGGCTTCATCATCATGCTTGCGGTGGAAAAAGTGCTGGCTGTGGTAAAGGTTCAGCTCCCGGTCCAGCTGCCGCAGTATTGCTACGGACTCCTGAAGGTCAGGGAACTGCTCCTTTACGACGATCTGCTCGATGTCACCGGGGATCTGTGCGCGGAGCCTTCCCAGCAGGGCGAGGATACGCTTTTTGTTGTTGTAGGGCCGGATCAGAGCGTTGACTACCAGGGCGATGCCGATGCCCAGAGAGGAGTCCCGCAGACGGAACAGGGAATCGCGGACGATGTCGTCCGTCGGCGTCAGACAGGCCGAGAGAAAAATGATGCAGGAAAGCGACGCGGAAAAGGACAGCTTCAGGGCATTGCACAGGACAATGAGCAGCAGAACGCCCAGACCGGCCATCCACGCCGGCGTCATGGACGGGAACAGCAGCACCGACAGATAGCCCATGACCGTACCCGCCAGCACACCGATCAACTGGGTCAGACCCTGGCGGAGAGAATTGGAAAAGGTCGTGTCCATGGCGATCAGCGCGCCGAAGCCAGCGTAAAAGACCGAAAGGTCATCGGTGGCGAAAAAGCGGATCAGGAAGACCGACAGGGTCACAGCGATGGCGGTCTTGACCACCCGCGTACCAAGAGAGATATGTTTCCAGCGGAGCATCCGTATCCGCCTCCTTTCTATTTCCGATAAAAGTATACCAAATCAACGGAGCAAGCGCAAGGGCGGCTTCCGGCGAAAATCTTGCACGATTCGCTCCGGTGTGATAGAATCCCTTAAAAGAAGGTGTTGCTATGTCCATTCGACGCGCTGTGGCGGCAGATGTTCCCGCCATGTTGGAAATCTATGATGATTTTGTCCGGAATACAGCGGTGAGTTTTGAATACATAACGCCCACCGTGGAGGAATTTAACCACCGCCTGGAGGAACATATCGCAGTCTACCCCTGGCTTGTCTGGGAGGAGGAAGGCCGGGTGCTGGGCTATGCCTATGCCGGACGCGCCTTTGAACGGGCCGCCTACGCCTGGAACGCGGAGATCTCCTGCTACCTGGATGCCTCCGTCCGAGGCAGGGGCGTGGGACGGCAGCTCTACGCCCGCATCGAGGACATTCTGCGCGCCCAGGGCGTCCGCAAGGTCTTTGCCGTCGTCACCTCAGCAAACATCGCCTCCGTCCGCTTCCATGAGGCCCTGGGCTACCGGCAGACGGCGGTCTACCGGCAGGTCGGCTTCAAGCTGGGCCGGTGGTACGACGTGATTTGGCTGGAAAAGCAGTTGTGTGAATTGGGAGAACCGGAAAAATTCCCGATCCCCTGGGATAAAATAAACAAATGATTATTTTCTTTATTTTTCTTTAGATTTTCTATTGACATATGGAAAAGGATCGGGTATAATAAACGCGAAAGGAAGGTGAGCCCATGACCCAGAGAGAACGGCAGATCCTGCAGTGGATCGAGGCCGACCCCATGATCTCCCAGGAGCAATTGGCGGAGAAAGCGGGTATCACGCGTTCTTCCGTGGCGGTGCATATCTCCAACCTGATGAAAAAAGGCTATATCGCGGGCAAGGGCTATGTGCTGCGCTCAGGGACCTATGCCGTCGTGGTCGGCGGTGTGAATATGGACATCGGCGGCCGGTCCTTTGCGCCGCTGGTTGCGAAGGATTCCAACCCGGGCAAGGTGCGCATGAGCCTCGGCGGCGTCGGGCGCAATATTGCCCATAACATGAGCCTGCTCGGCGTGGATGTCCGTTTTCTGACGGCCTTCGGCGACGACCTTTATGCCCAGCGTATCGCCGCTTCCTGCGGGGAGCTGGGCATCGACATCAGCCATGCGCTTTCCGTTGCCGGCGGCGCGACGCCGACTTATCTGTTCCTCAACGACAGCGACGGCGACATGGCGCTGGCGATCTCCGACATGGAAATATGTGACCGCATCACACCGGGCTATCTGGCGGCGAATCTGGCCATGCTGAACAACGCCCAGGTGGTTGTAACGGATACCAACATTCCCGCGGAATCCCTGCGCTATCTGGCCGATCACTGCTCGGCGCCGATTTTTGCCGACCCCGTCTCCACGGCCAAGGCGGCGAAACTCAAGCCGATCCTCGGCAAGCTCCACACCCTCAAGCCCAACCGCATTGAGGCGGAGCTGCTCTCCGGGATCAGGATCACCGACGAGGCAAGCCTGAAAAAGGCGGCGCAGACGCTGCTGGACACGGGCCTGCACCGGGTATTTATCTCCCTGGGAACGGAGGGTGTGCTTGCCGCCGACCAAAAGGAAATGCGGCTCGTGCCCTGCTGCAAGGCAACCATGCGCAATGCCACCGGTGCGGGTGATGCCTTTATGGCTGCACTGGCCTGGGCCTATCTGGAGGGGACCGATCTGGAGGGTACCGCCTCTGCAGCAGCAGCGGCAGCGGCAATCGCCGTTGAGAGCTTTGAAACCATCAACCCTGCGCTTTCGGCAAACGCCGTCAGAGAGCGCATTTAATCAATCAATATTTTTTTGGAGGAATTGATCATGTTGAACAAGTATCTGGACATTAAGCCCGAAGTCGCTGAGGCCCTCGCCGCCGGCAAGCCTGTTGTCGCTCTGGAATCCACCATCATCTCCCATGGTATGCCCTATCCGCAGAATGTCGAGACTGCCCTGGCAGTCGAGAAGATCATTCGTGAGAACGGTGCCGTGCCTGCCACCATCGCCATCATCGGCGGCCGCCTCAAGGCCGGCCTGACCGAGGAGGAGATCGAATACTTCGGAAAGAAGGGCACTGCCATTGCCAAGGCTTCCCGCCGTGACCTGGCTGTCCTGTGCGCCCGTGGAGAAGACGGTGCCACCACCGTTACCACCACTATGATCATCGCCCATATGGCGGGCATCAAGGTCTTCGCCACCGGCGGCATCGGCGGTGTGCATCGCGGCGCCGAGACCACCATGGACATCTC
>CALZCW010000003.1 GCA_945635805.1 uncultured Clostridia bacterium | reverse complement strand
CAGGGCGATGAGGTCAAAAAGCTGCAGGAGGCCCTGAACAGCCAGGGCTACGGCCTGAGCGTGGACGGCATCTACGGCCAGAAGACCCAGGCCGCCGTGCGGGACTACCAGAGCAAAAACGGACTGAGCGTGGATGGCATCGCAGGGTCGAACACCCAGGGGAAGCTCTACGGCACGTCCGGCGAAAGCCAGCAGCAGGCCGCGCCGGCTCCGGCGACGCCGACCTATGAGACGCCGAAGCCCAGCGCCTATCAGCCGTCGGAGACGGTTCAGCAGGCCCAGGCGCTCCTTCAGCAGCAGCTCTCCCAGCGGCCAGGTGAGTACCAGTCCCAGTGGCAGGACAAGCTGGATGAACTGCTGGGTAAGATACAGAACCGGGAACCATTTTCCTACGATCTGAACGGGGATGCACTCTACCAGCAGTACAAGGACCGATACATCCAGCAGGGGAAGCAGGCCATGATGGACACCATGGGACAGGCTGCGGCCCTGACCGGAGGCTACGGAAATTCCTACGCGCAGAACGTCGGACAGCAGGCGTACCAAGGCTACCTTCAGGGACTCAACGACAAGGTGCCGGAGCTGTATCAGCTTGCGCTGGATCAGTACAATCAGGAGGGCAATGATCTATACAACCAGTTCTCCGTGATCGGCCAGCAGGAGAATCAGGACTACGGCAGATATCGTGACATCGTTTCGGATTACAACACGGAGCTTGACCGGCTCTGGAACCAGTATGTCACCGAACGGGATACCGACTATAGCCGGTATGCGGATGAACGGGACTATGGCTATCAGCTCTCCACCGACAACAAAAAATACGCCTACGACACGGCCATGACCATGATCGCCGCCGGATTGATGCCCGGCGACCAGATGCTCGCTGACGCAGGGCTTTCCAAGGCAGACGCCCAGGCCATGTTGAGCGCCTACCTTGCCCAGGCCGCCGCCTCGGGCGGCAGTGGAGGCGGAGGAGGACGGAGCGGCAGAGGTAGATCGAGCGGAAGCTCCGGAGGAAGCGGACAGCAGTCCAGCGGCTACACCTCCGGTTTCCAGCAGGCGACGGGCAGCTACCGCAACAGCAGCGTCGGCACGCTGTTTACATCCGGGGAATACAAGAAATTCCGGCAGCAGGTCGGCATGTGCCGCGGTACGGCAGGCCGGGCGGCCATGGTTGACGACGCCTTCCAGGAGGGCAAGATCACCGGGGCGCAGGCCAGCGAGACACTGAAAGCCTTCGGCATTTCCGAATCAGAATTTGACAAACTCAGGGGGTACAACTGATGGATTGGGAGACAAGACGGAAAAAGCGGCAGGAAATGGGAAGCGCGGATTCCGGAAGCACATCGGAAGCCCGGGATGCTTCCCTCTCCGTTGCGGATGCCTGGGAGCGGCGACGCGCCCAGCGCCAGCAGATGGATGCGGGCAGCGAAGAAGCCAGACGGCAGCGCAGCGAAGAGATTGACCGTATAAACCAGGCAAGAAAAGACCAGCGTTCCCTTGACCTGGCGCAGGATATCACCCTTGGGATTGCGAATTCCGTGGTGAATCATTGGATTCATCCCTACCGGAGCAGTCAGGCCGACCTTGAGTGGGAGAGCACTTTGCAGGAACGACCCCAGCAGATGTCCCGCTGGGCACAGATGGAGGCAAACGCCTACGCGCAGAAACAGCGGGAGACCCAGCGGTCTCTCGACAGCGTGCAGAAGCAGATTGATGAAATCGAGAACGACGAGCGCGCTGGAGCGTATCATCCGGAGTATCAGACTCTCCTGAAGCAGCGCGACGAACTGAAAAGCGCTATTTCCGGGTACGGGGATCAACTGAAAAGTGCTGCGGAAAAACGAAGTCAGATTCAGCAGTATCAGGCGCAGGTCAAAGCCGCCGAGATGCAGTCTCAAATCGCCGAAAACCCCGCCAACTTCATGCGCTGGGCCAGAATGGAGGCCGACGCCTACCAGAAAAAGCTCGACGAGACGGAGTATGACTGGACGGACAATCAGTCCCGCGAGGCGTACAACGCGCTGAACCAGCAGTGGCACGACAAAATCGACGCCGCCAACGCGCTGCACGATTACGCGCAGACCACGATGCTCGAGCAGGAGGCCGCTGCTTACACCGGAGAGATCACCGCCCCGCAGAATCCCGGAAAGCTCTACCGGCTGGTCAACGATAAAACCCGCTGGGCGTCCAATCAGACCCGGCAGCAGCAGCCGGAGGGCAATCGCGGCGCGGATTCCCCGGATGCGTTCATGAGCGAAACCCAGCGCAACACCTTTAATTATCTGGCTGGCGTGAAGGGCGAGGACGCCGCCGAGGCATATTACGAGCTCATCAAGCCGCAGTTGGAGGCGGCGAGAAGCGCGAACACTGCCGCTGAATGGGCAGAGCGTACCGAGGAGCATCCGTATCTGGCGACAGTCACTTCGGTTCTCATGACGCCGCTGAAAATTCCTGCCGGTCTTGCGAGCGTGGCAAGGGCGTCATTCGGTGTAGATGTCAACACAAATGACACCCTGCATCAGGTCGTCCATGCGCAGAATGCCATCAGGCAGACCGCCCCCGAGGTCACCAACTGGACAGGAGACGCCACGATCTTCGGGAAGGACGCCGACACCTATATTTACAGCACGATCGTCTCCGCTCTGGACAGCGCGCTCAACATGGTGATTTCCGGCGTGATTACCGGAGCGGCGGGGGCCGCAGTCGGCGGATTTACCGCTGGGCAGACGTCGTCCATTACCTCGAATCTCGTCTCCGGACTGATGGGCGCAGAGATGCTCCCCGACACGATCATGCAGGAGAAGGCGAAGGGACGCAGCGACAGCGAAGCCGTTGCAATCGGCATCATCCGAAGTCTGGTCGAGGCCATCACCGAGAAGTATTCCATCGAAGCGTTCCTCGGCGACCCGCTCGGAGTGGCAAAGAGGCTTGAAAAGGCTTTTATTGCAGAGGGAAGCGAGGAAGTCGCATCCAACTGGCTCAACCGGATTGTCGATATCGCAGTCAAAGATCCGGACAATCTGAAAGCGCAGTATGACCGGTTGAAGGAATCCGGCGCTGCTTCGGGAGACGCACTGACACAGGTGATCTTCGGCGCAATGGAAGAGGACGCGGGCAGTTTTCTTGCCGGCGGGATCTCCGGTCTGGCTATGGGCGGAGCGGCGGAGCTGGCCGATTACACCCAGCGGCTGCAGGCCTATACGCAGCCCTACGCCGACCGGGGGAATGTGCAGGCCCTTGTGGATGAGGCGATGGAACTGGACCCGGAGAATCCCCTTGCGGCCTCCATCCAGCGCAAGCTCAGCGAGAAAGGCGGAGACAGCGTCTCCAACCGCGAAATCTACCGTCTCGTCCGGCAGAATGAGACGGCGATTCAGGAGGGATACCGTGCCGCCGTGCAGAGCGCCGCTGCGGCCCGGCTTTCGGAGCTGGGGGAGACCGGCGACGTCGGGGCCATCGGCGCGGCCCTGGCAAAGCAGGCGGCAGGGGAAGAACTCTCCGGAGCAGAGCAGCAGCTGATCTCCTCCAGCCGGTACGGCCAGCGGGTGGCAAACGAGCTGGATCCGGAAAAGATTCGCTCCGGAGAATATTCCTCTTCCTGGGCGGAGCGGATCGGCACGAATCGGCTGAATCCGGAGGAATACAGCCGCCTGGTGGAGGCTGCACAGCGCCCCAGCGCCCCGGAAAACGCGGCGGAAGAACCCGAGGTCCGGGCGGAAAAACCGGCGGAGGAGCCAGCAGAGGCCGCCGTACAGGCAAAACCGGACGCCGCAGCACCCGTTCTTCCGCAGCGGGAAACCGCTGCGCAGGCGGAGGAAGCGGCTGCCGCAGACGCTGCGGAACAGGAAAGCCCCGTCACGCTGGAGGATGCATCCAAAAAGTACGGCGCACAGGCCGGGGCCATGGTACATACCTATCAGCCAGGGCAGGACGTTGCTGCCTACGACCGGGCCTATGAGATCGCCTATGAGATGGGCAGAAGCGGCGTGAACCGCAGCTATGCCATGAAAAGCGCCGCCACGGCCTATCTCACGGAGACCCAGCGGGAGCTTGCCTACGAGGCCGGACAGGCTGCCGCTGACACCGCCGCAGCATCCCAGGCGGAGAAAAACACCGGGGCGGCAAACGGCAGAACCGGATGGAAAAAGGGCACTGTGCGCGGTGAGGGCGTGACCATCGCCGATCTGAAGCAGACCTTTAACGACCCCCAGGGACAGGCGTATCGCTATCTCAGCGCCGTGGCGGAGGCAACGGGCATTGACATTGTGCTCTATAAGTCCGAGGCCAATGCGGAAGGAGAATTTGAGGGCGCTCAGGGCAGATTCCTGTGGGATGAGAACACGATCTACATCGACGTGAATGCGGGCCTTGCCTACGCAAAGGACGCAGGGGAGGTTTCCAAGTATGCCATGCTCCGCACCTTTGCCCACGAATTCACCCACTTCATTGAAAAATGGAACCCGGTGCAGTACAATGAATTCAGAAAGGTCGTATTTGACACGCTCACCGAACGAGGCGAGAATGTCCACGACCTGATCGAGGAAAAGCAGGCCCAGGACAGCAGCGGCAAGATGACCTATGAGCAGGCAAGCCGCGAGGTCGTTGCCGAGGCGATGACGGACATTCTCCCGGATTCCTCCTTTGTGCAGGAGCTGGCAGAGAACCATAGGAGCATTTTCACAAAACTTCATGAGAAACTGAAGGAATTTGTGAAGAATCTCCGCGCATACTTTGCATCCATCGGCCACAACCGATCCAGAGAGGCCAATGCTCTGAAAGAACAGGTTGGCGATACCGTGAAGTATCTCGGCAGCGTTGTGCAGCTCTTTGACCGCGCGGCGGTGCAGGCCGTGGAGAACTACCAGAAGACTGTGGCAACGGAGGAAGCCAAGTCGGAGAAAGCAGCGGAAGAAGACGACTTTTCGGATATCAACCCGGAAGAAATCAGAAAAGCACTGGAAGAAAGAGCGGATAAGCCTTCTCCCTTTGTGGAAAGGGTAATGGCAGACGTTGAAAAACTGGCCGGGAAGCAGGAGCCCGTCACCGAGACCGACCCTTACGGATTTACCATTACGGACAATCCGGAACATGGTTCTCTGGAGATTACCTTCGGCGGGAAGCCTTCTTGGCAGGTTCGTGATGCGCTCAAGGCCAACAAGTTCCGCTGGAATGGGAAAAAAGGCGTTTGGTACGGGTATGGAGACCGTTCCGCTATCGTGGAGTTGCTTCACGCGGCATACGAGGCGGAAGGACAGACCGCCGCCGATGCGCAACCCATTCCCGAGCCGGTGGAAGAAGCGGAGCCGGTTTCCACAGATGCCGCGAAACCGGCAGAAGCAGCGGGAAAAACGCCCTCCGAAAAGCTGGCGGACAGCATCCTTTCCGGCTACCTCAACGGCGGGAACGTGAACCGCACCCGCCGGAAACTGACCGCCCGGGAGCTTTACGCCCTGGCAGACGCGGCCTTTGGCGGCACCCAGGCCGAGGGGGCCTACAACCGCAAGGACGCCTACGACGCCCTGGAGCTGGCTGTGAACAAGTTCCTGCTCTCCCAGGCCGCAGCGGACACCTTCAACGGAAACGCGGCTGACGCAGTCAAGACGGTGCAGTATCTGGAAGGTCTGCTGGAACTGCTTCCGACACAGAGCGTCCGCACCCAGGAGCAGCAGGAATTCCAGCAGTTTTCCACGCCGCCGAATATCGCCTATCTGGCGGCCTGGGCGGCCAACATCCGGCAGAACGACGCCGTCCTGGAACCGTCCGCCGGGATCGGCGGCCTCGCCGTATTCGCCAAGGCATGGGGCGCGGAGGTCGCGGTCAATGAGCTTTCGGAGCGGCGGCTCGAGGTGCTGCGCTCCATGGGCTTTGACCACCTGTTCCACGAAAATGCGGAGCAGATCGACAATATCCTGCCGGAGGAGATTTCCCCCGGCGTGGTGCTGATGAATCCGCCCTTCTCCGCGACGGCGGGAAGAACCGGAAACAACAAGACCTCCAATGCGGAACGGCATCTGGATCAGGCCCTCTCCCGTCTGCGCTCCGGCGGACGCCTGGTGGCCATTCTCGGCAAGGGCATGAACAACACCGACTATGCCCGCTACTGGAACCGGCTCCGCAGGAACTTCAACATCCGCGCCAACCTTTCCATCGACGGCAGCAACTACAAAAAGTACGGCACCACCTGGGGCGTTCAGCTCGTGGTGATCGACAAGACAGGGCCGCAGACCGGCGAAACCATCACCGGCAGCTATACCGACCTGACCGAACTACCGAATGTATTGGAGGGAATCCGAAATGACAGGAGAAATCTGGAAGAAACTGGTGCTGCAGGCGGCGGAGACCATCTCCGTCAATCCGTATCTGACCGAGGAGATCGACAGTCCGAGGGCGGACACACTGGAAGCCGTGTCCGTTCTGCTGGAGACGCTGCCGGGGACCAGTCCGGCGCGAATCGAAAAGGCGCTGCGGGAAATGGACGAAATGGGAGACGGTCCGTCCAGGGAGGAGTTCCGGAAGCTGGCCCTGCGGCGGCTGGAAGCCAGGACGGAGGAGAAGCTGGAACTGCTGGACGCGGAGATTCTGGAAGCGGCAATGTCGTTTCTCAGTCAGGTGCATCTGATCGACATCAGCCCGAGCTACCACTACCACGACTGAGCGAACAGGAGGCTGCCGGGGATGACGGCGTCTATGCGGCCTTTGTGGCCCCGGAGATCCCGCTGAAAGGCGGAAAACGCCACCCGGCCATGCTGGTGGAAAGCGCGGCCATGGCGGCGGTCTCCATGCCGGAGGCCACCTACCGGCCAAAGCTCCCCGACGACGTGGTGAAGCAGAATCTCTCCGACGCCCAGCTCGTGACCGTGACCTACGCCGGACAGGCCCACGCCCAGATGCTTCCGGACGGGAGAAGAAAGGGATTTTTCATCGGCGACGGCACCGGCGTCGGCAAGGGCCGTCAGATTGCCGGCATCATCCTGGACAACTTCATGCAGGGGCGGAAAAAGGCCGTCTGGATCTCCAAAAACGACGACCTCTACGGCGACGCCGTCCGCGACTGGACGGCGACCACGGGCCGCAGCAGGGACGAGGTTGTGAACCACAGCAAATTCAAGCCAAAGGACCGCATCACCATCGACGAAGGCATCCTGTTTACTTCCTACGGCAAGCTCAAAGCCGAGAAGGGCGGCAGCCGCCTGGATCAGATCGTGGATTGGCTCGGAGAGGACTTTGACGGCGTCATTGCCTTTGACGAGGCCCACTTTATGGGGAACCTGTATGGAAAGAAGGGGAAGTTTGGAAAATCCAGCGGCTCCCTGACGGCCAAAGCCGGCGTCGAGCTGCAGCGGCGGCTTCCCAACGCGAGAATCCTCTATGTATCCGCGACGGCGGCCACGGAGGTGGACAACCTGGCCTATGCGGAGCGCATCGGGCTTTGGGGCGCCGGTACGGCGTTTACCGATGCCAAGGACTTCATCTCCAAGATCGGTTCCTCCGGCCTTGCGGCGATGGAGCTTGTGATCCGGGACATGAAGGCCATGGGGTCGTATGTGGCGAGAAGCATCAGCTACAATGGCGTGACCTATGACACCGTGGAGCACACGCTGACGCCCATGCAGACGGAGATTTACAACACCATGAGCCGTGCCTGGCAGAGCACCATGTCGAATGCCCTGAACGCTTTGGAGATCACCGGCGGCAAGAACAACAGCACGGAGCGGCAGCGCGCCCTTGGCAATTTCTACAGTTCCATGCAGCGGTTCTATAACCAGGTTTTGACCTCCATGTCCATGCCGTCCGTCATCGCGGATATGCGCCGGGAGCTGGCCGCAGGACATTCCTGCGTGCTGCAGATTGTCAACACCAACGAGGCACAGCAGAACAAGCAGCTTGCGGAGGCGAAAGCCGAGGGCAGGAGCCTCGACGACCTGGATTTGACGCCAAGGGAGGCCCTGATCGGGTATCTGATGAACTCCTTCCCGACGCAGATGTTCGAGGAATACACAGATGAGGACGGAAATCTCAGAAGCCGCCCCGTCTATGACAGCAGCGGAAAGCCCGTCCAGAGCAAAGAGGCGATCCGGAAGCGCGACGCGCTGATCGAGGAAGTCAACCGGATGAGCATTCCGGACGGCCCCCTGGAAATGCTGTTTGACGCCTTCGGGACGGATGCCGTCGCCGAGAACACCGGCAGAAGCCGCCGGGTGGTTCCGAAAAAAATGCCGGACGGCTCCATCAGCAGAGTGGAGGAGCGCCGCACCCTGAACCACAGGACGGCAGACGTCCAGGCGTTCCAGGACGGCAAGAAGCGAATTCTCGTATTCTCCGACGCCGGCGGCACCGGCAAGAGCTATCACGCAGACCTCTCGGAGAAAAACCAGCAGCTCCGCGTGCACTATGTCCTACAGCCCGGCTGGGTGGCCTCCAACGCCGTGCAGGGCTTTGGCCGCACCAACCGGAGCAACCAGGCGCTCCCGCCCCAGTATAAGCTCGTGACCACGAACATCAAAGGTCAGAAGCGGTTCACTTCCACGATTGCACGGCGTCTCGACCAGCTCGGCGCACTGACCAAGGGACAGCGCGACACCGGCTCCGGGATGTTCGGCGCAAAGGACAACCTCGAAACCGATCT
This sequence comes from uncultured Clostridia bacterium, assembly GCA_945635805.1. GTDB lineage: Bacteria > Bacillota > Clostridia > Oscillospirales > Oscillospiraceae > JAZOXB01. Next base: position 8,012 of record CALZCW010000003.1, on the reverse strand, counting down.
GGCAAGGGACAGCCTCCGCGAATTCTACCGCCGCCTCGGCAAAAACCAGATCGAGGGCGTCGACGGCATGAAAACCCTGGACCGGCTGGGCCTTCGGCAGAAATTTACCGATGAATACGGCGCCTTCAAGCTGAACGACGTGGTTGCACGGGACATCAGCACCTTCCTCAACCGCATCCTGGCCCTGGAAGTGGAGGAGCAGAACACCGTCTTTGACGCTTTCATCAGCATCTACGAGATGGAGCTGGAGGCCGCGATCCAGTCCGGCACCCTCGACACCGGCATGGAGAACGTCCGGGCAGACCGGATTGAGGTGGTGGACGACAAGGTCATCCGGCAGGATGAAAACACCGGGGCGTCCACGCACTACATCCAGGCCAAGACCTACACCAAGCCGAAGGTCGTCACCACGGTTGCGGAGATGGCAGAGCGCCGGCAGGGCTTTATTGGCGTCTACCGGACAGAGAGCGGCGCTGTCCGTGCCGTCTTCCGCATTGCGGACAAGACGACGGAGTGGGGCGCTGTGCAGAAACAGTTCCGCCTTGTCGGCCCCAACCTCGGTGCAAAAACCAGCGTTTGGAGCGAAAACACCCTTTCTTCCAAGGCGGAGGCCGTGGAAAAGGCCGACTGGCAGACGGAATGGGACAAGGAGGTCGCAAAGGTTCCGGAATACAACGAGGACACCCTCCATATGCTGACCGGCGCTCTGCTCCCGATCTGGAATTCTCTCCCGCAGGAGGGGAATACCAGGGTGAAGCGCCTGGTGGCCAACGACGGCAGCACCTACCTTGGCCGCGTGATCGAGAAGGACAGAATCGACAGCGTACTCCGGAGATTCTCGCTGGACAGAACCAGGGAGGTCTTTACGGCGCAGCAGGTCATGGACAAGGCCCTGCAGAGCGGCGTCCGGTTCCAGCTCGAGAACAGCCGCGCCGAGATCTTCCGCAGCAGAGTGAGCGGGGAATGGAGGCTGGAAATCACTCAGCAAAACGCATGGTATCTCACAAGGAGCTATCCCGGCATCATCCAGGAGCGCATCCAGTACCGCGACCGCTATTTCATTCCCGTCGGCGAGAAGGGCACGGCCCTTCTGGAAAAGCTGCTTTCCGACAATCCGGTGCGCAATACCGTGGACGGCGACGCCGTGCAGGAGCAGCAGCGCACCAATACCCTAACAGACCGCGAGGTGCTGGCCATGGCCGCAAGCGAGATTCCGGTGGACGAGCTGACCGATGCCGAGCGGAACGCCCTGCGCATCTTCCAGGAACGCCTTTCCAGGCTGGAAGCGCTGCAGAAGCAGCGGAAAGAGCTGGGACAGCTCTATAAAGAACAGCAGTTTGGAAAAGACGCGGACCGGGAGGAGGCCGCCAAGACGCTGAACCGGATGCACATCCTCGACGGGCAGATTCAGAGGGCCAGCACCGACGTGCTCGGCGTGGAGGAAAAGACCGTCCTCCGCCGTGTGCTGCAGAAGGCCAGAACCGTAGTGGAGCGGCAGGAGCGGCAGCATGGGCAGGAGATTCTGAAACGCTGGCGCGACCGCCGGAACAATGCCGCGGCCATCAGAAAGTACCGGGAGCGCATCCGGAAGGATGTGGACGATCTCACAAGCTGGGTGCTCCATCCGGGCAACAAGGACGTGGTGAAACACATCCCGGACGCCCTGAAGGGCAGCGTGATTCCCTTCCTGTCCAGCATCAACTTTACGAGCGAACGGTCCCTCCGGGGCGGCGAGGCCACCAAGGCGGACAAGGAGTTCCTGAAACGCCTGAACAGTCTGGAAACTGCCCTGAAACAGAACCGGGACGTCTACGGCCTTTATTCCGGCTACAACGACCTTCCTGCGGACTTCATGGACACGCTGCATGCGTTTATCAAGAACGTCCAGGAGATCACAGGCACCGGCGGCGAATTTGTCATCAATCGGATGACCAGCGAGGAATTGAAGACACTGTCCGGAATGGTAAAGGCGCTGAAGACCTACATCAAGCAGTTCAACCGCTTCCACGTCAATGCCATGTACCAGCACGTCTATGAGGCCGGCGATGACACCATTCAGGAACTTTCCGGGATGGAGAATGCCGGACCCCATACCGGGAAGATATCCAACTTCGTATTCTGGCAGCAGATCCGCCCGGCCTACGCCTTTGAGCGCTTTGGAAAGGGCGGCATGGCCATCTATGACGGACTGCGCAGAGGACAGGCCACGCTTGCATTCAACACCAGGACCATCACCGAGTTTACGGACAAGACCTACACGGCGGAGGAAGTTCGGGCGTGGGAAAAGGAAATCAAGAAGATTAAGCTGGGAGACGACCTCGTGCAGATGCCGGTTTCCGCGATCATGTCCTTCTATGAGCTGAGCAAACGCCCGCAGGCCCTCGGTCACATCCTTGGCCAGGGCATCCGCGTGGCGACCTATGTGAGCGGAAAACAGAAGATCTCCGACATCGGCCACGTCATCACCCCGGAAGACGTTTCGGCCATCATCGCTGCCCTGACACCGCGTCAAAAGGAGGTGGCGGACAGCCTCCAGAAGTTTATGGCCGGGCAGGGCGGAACATGGGGCAATTACGTCAGCGTGAAGCGCTTTGGCGAGGAATTGTTCGGCGAGGAGCACTACTTCCCGATTCACTCCGACGGCCGGCACCTGCAGGCCACGGCGGACGAACACCCGAGCGCGGCCAGCCTGTACGCCCTGCTCAACATGAGCTTTACCAAGGAGCTGACGGAAAAGGCCAACAACCGGATCATCCTCTACAGCATCTTCGACGTATTCTCCAACCATATGGCCAGCATGGCCCAGTACAACGCCTTTGCGCTGCCGGTGCTGGACGCCCTGAAATGGTTCAACTACCAGCAGCGTGACCTGGAAACCCGGGAAGTGCTGGACAGTGTGCGCGACCAGATGGATCGGGTCTACGGTGTGCCCGAGGAATCCAGGCCGGGCAGCGGCAGACGTGGCTATGCTGAGACCTTCGTCATCAACATTCTCAAGGCATTCAACGGCACAGAGGCCCAGGGCGTTCCGACGGACGCGACGTGGCTGAACGAACTCCGGCGATACAACATGGCGCAGGTGGCTTACAACTTCCGCGTCGTGGTACAGCAGCCCCTTGCGATCACCAGGGCCGGTCTTCTGGTGGACTACAGCTCCATCCTGAAGGGTATGAAGCTCCGGCCCGCTGCCATCCGGCAGAACATCGCGGAAATGCGGCGCTACAGCGGCATCGCGGCCTGGAAAGCCCTCGGATTCTACGACGTGAATATCTCCCGTGGCCTGACTGAGATCATCAAGCACAAAGAAACGGTGCGGGATAAGGTCAGCGAAGTGGGAATGTGGGGCGCAGAACAGGCCGACACCATCACCTGGGCGGCGATCTGGAGCGCCTGCAAGGAAGAAGTGACAAAGAAACAGAAGCTGAGACCCAGGGACGCCGGATTCTATGAGGCCGTGACGAAGCTCTTCGAGGACGTCATCTACAAGACCCAGGTTGTGGACAGCGTCCTGACCAAGAACGAATACCTCCGCAGCAAAGGAGTTGGCGCACGCCTAATCGGCTCCTTCATGTCCGAACCCACTACCACGGCCAGCATGCTGATCGACGTCTTTGACAAGTACCGCGCGGATTTGCAGCGGGGCATGACAAAGACCCAGGCGTGGAAGAAAAACCGCAGCATGATCGGCAGAACGGCCTATGTGTACGCCGTGAGCGCACTCATTCTGGCCGCGGTACAGGCGGCGGCGGACGCCCTCCGGGACGATGACGACTATGAGACCTTCGGTGAAAAATGGCTGGAGGCTTTCGGCGGGAACCTGGTGGACGAGCTGATGCCGCTGAACAAGCTGCCGGTTCTCAGAGACTTCTATGAGCTGGGGAAGGAGATTCTTTCCGTATGGGGTGTGGACACCTACGGCAATGCGCCCCGGTCCGTCTTTATGCAGTGGTATGACAGCCTTGTCAAGGGTGTGCAGATCCTGCATGACAAGATTTACGGCGACGACACCAACTACACCTGGTACGGCGGCATCTACAAGCTGCTGCAGGCGGTGTCCGGCATGACCGGCCTGCCCATGGCGGCGGCCACCCGGGAAATCATCACCGCCTGGAACACGGTCATCGGCTCCATGGCGCCGAGCCTGAAGGTGCAGACCTATGAGCCGAAGCCCCTGGCAAACATCCGCTACGCCTACGAGGACGGATATCTCACGGCAGAGGAGGCCACGGCGGAAATGCTGGCCCAGGACCTTGTGGACAGCGAGGACGAGGCATACTTCACCATCCAGGGCTGGGAGGCCGGGGACGGCTACTCCCGGTTTGACGCGATCTTTGAGGCGGCCAGAAACGGCGGCAGCATCGACGCGGAGATGGACGAGCTGACCGCCCATGGCTACACCGAAAAGGACGTGCTCAGCAAGGTTAAGGGCCAAATCGGCACATGGTACAAGGAGGGCGAGATCACAAAGCAGCAGGCCGAGAAGCTGCTTGGGCAGTACTTCGACATGGACAGCGACGAAATCACCGAACTTGTGAACAAGTGGAGCTGTGTGGTCGTGACCGGCATCGAGTACGACGACATCAAGCAGGAGTATCTGGACAGTAACCTGACCGAACAGCGGGCCGTTGAGATGCGCGTCCGCTACGGCGGCGATTCCAAGGAAGATGCTGCTGAGACTGTCACCAAATGGAAAGCAGAGAAAGAGACCGGCATTGCCTACGACGATATCAAGGACGCCCTTCTGGACGGGGATATCACGGAGGCCAGTGCAAGGAAGATGTATGTCAAATATGGCGGGTATTCCGAGGAGGAAGCCGCCGAAAAGGTCACGGTCATTTCCTTCGTCGGGGAACATCCGGACTGCGAGGATATCTCCTATGCGGCCATTGAAGATTACACCACCTATTGCGAGGCTGCCGGTGTTTCCGCATCTGCTTTCTATGATGTTTGGAAGTATAATTCCAGCACACATGCAGATGTGGACGAAAACGGCGAATCCATCAGCGGCTCCAAAAAGGTCAAGGTTTTGGCGTATATTGATGCGCTGCCCCTGACGGCGGCGCAGAAGGACAGCCTCTACTATGCCTTTGGATGGGCCGAAAGCACAATCGGCGATTCCCCCTGGCATTAAACAGCAGGGCGGCACTGGGATAGAAAACCCGGTGCCGCTTTTGCTATGCTTGGGGCAAGATAAGTTTGTCGGAGGAACCGCCCATGAATCTGGAAGAACTGACCGTCAAGGTCGTGGAAAATGAGCAGAGATCGAAAAGCAACACAAAGCGGCTGGATGAGCTGGCCCATCAGCAGGAGGAAATGAGCAAAATGCTCCAGATCATGTTCGGCATCAAGGAGGCCATCAAGAACATCAAGGAGGACCTCTGCGAGACAAAGGCTGACGTAAAAAAGCTGACCGAGCAGCCGGGGAAGAAGTGGGCCAAAGTTGTGGAAACCGTCATCGTCGTGGCCGTGAGCGCCGTGATCGGCTTTGTATTGAGGGGGATCGTATGATTCAGATTATTGTACAAGCGCAGAAGGCGTCGTGCAGGAGAAGTCCCGGGGAACGGATCACGACCGGCATGGTCGGGAAGAAGATCACCTTCGATTTTCCTGCGGACGGGACGACCTGGTCAAGACCGCCGTGTTTGAGGGAAGCGGAACAGCGAAGGACGTTGTGCTGAACGGGGCCTCGGCGGAAATTCCCCATGAGTGCCTGACAGCGCCCGGCGGGATGCTGAGCGTCGGTGTGTTCGGAACCGATGGGACGATGCAGACGCCGACGATCTACACAGACATTGGGCAGATCGAGCGCGGAGCAGACCCGAGCGGCGAAGAATCCGCAGACCAGACGCTGCCGATCTGGGCGCAGCTTCAGGCCATGATGGGCGACCTCGGAAACCTGACGACCACGGCGAAAGAAAACCTCGTCGCGGCCATCAACGAGGCAGCAAAGAGCGGCGGCGGTGGCGCAGGCACGGCGGCTGACGTCAAGATGCAGGTCGCGGGCGGATATATCCAGTACAGCACCGACGGCGGGAAGAGCTGGAATAACCTCATTGCCATGGCGGAGCTGATCGGCCCTGCTGGCCCGAAGGGAGATACCGGAGAGACTGGCCCCGCTGGCCCGAAGGGAGATACCGGCGAGACTGGCCCCGCTGGCCCTCAGGGACCGCAAGGCGAGACTGGCCCCGCTGGCCCTCAGGGACCGCAGGGACCACAAGGTGAGGCCGGTGCAGCCGGTAAAGATGCAACCGTGGATGATACGCTGACCCAGGCGGGCCAGGCGGCGGACGCGGCGGTGGTAGGCCAGAAGTTCAGTGAACTTTCTGAGGAGATGTTGACCAAGGAATCTGACCCCACGGTCCCAGCCTGGGCCAAGGAGGCGCAGAAACCGTCCTACACGGCCTCTGAGGTTGGCGCAGACCCGTCCGGCACGGCTGAGTCCAAGGTGGCCGCGCACAACACAGGGACAGATACTCACAGCGACATCCGGGTTCTGATTCAGGGGTTGACCGACAGGCTCAACGCGCTGGCAGACAGCGACGATACCACGCTGGACCAGCTATCAGAGGTTGTGGCGTACATCAAGAGCAACCGGTCGCTGATCGAGGCTATCACGACCAGCAAGGTGAGCGTGGCGGATATCGTCAACAACCTGACCACCAACGTTGCAAACAAGCCCCTGTCTGCGGCCCAGGGCGTGGCGCTCAAGGCACTGATCGACGCGCTGACGGAGGCAATGCCGGAAGCCTACAGCCTCCCAATCTCCAGCTCCACCGTATTGGGCGGCGTAAAGCCTGTAGCCAAAACCGATGCCATGACCCAGAGCGTCGGCGTGGATGAGGCCGGTGCGCTGTGGACGGAGCCTGGCGGCGGGGTGGGCGCCGGCGCAGAACTACTATATTCGTACGTTGTTCCAGAAGACAACGTTGCGATTGATTCGACTTCGTTTGCAATTTCTCCTGGTATCGAGGCTTGGAAGTTCGTTGAACTATATGTGAAATGCAACCTCATTTTTGGACCTGGAGCTGAGAGTTCCGGAATATTATACGCAAGTGGCCGTCGTATTTGTGATTTGAACTACCTAAGGCGCAAGGAAGGTGGTAAGAGCTGCGTTTTCTACGATATTAAATGTAATGGAGAAAACGGGGAGCGATCGACAGGGTATGTGGCGGATGCCGGGCACTATTCTGATTATTCCAAATCTCTTTCTGCTTCTTTTGATTATGCGCTTCAATCGCCTGGATCTGCAAATCCACCTAACGTCACAGGGAGTAACGGTATGATTGAAAGTATCGGGTTTTCTACCAACGGCCAAACAGGATTTGTCCTTAATTCCGGGTCTACTGTGAAAATATACGGCATTAGGAGGAGTGACATATGAAAATTCTGAAAGACGGCGTTCTACTTGAAATGACGCCAGAACTGGAATCCGAGTGGAGAAAAGAAATCTCCTCCACACCCGCCCCGGAGCCGACCACGGAAGAGCGTATAGCGGTGCTGGAGGAGCAGCTTACGGCGGCAAAAATCTTACTCGGATTGGAGGAGTGACCAATGTCTGATCTACTGACACTGGCGCGGAGCCTGCGCCCCTATATCGAACAGGCGGCCCAGAGCCTTCCTGATGCGGACTGCTTGAAAGCCAAGGCCCTGTACCCCAGATGGGAGAAGCTGGTGCAGCTTGGCAGCGTGACGGCAGAAGCGGGCTACCGATTTTCCTACAACGGCGACCTGTACAAGTGCGTCAATCCAGATCCCACCTTCCAGTCGGACTGGATTCCCGGCAACGGCACGGCTGCCCTGTACGTCCGTGTGGACGAGGCCAACGCAGGTACGCTGGCCGACCCCATCCCGTATGACGGCAACATGGAGCTGGAAAACGGCAAGCATTACATCCAGGACTATGTAATCTACCGCTGCACCCGAGACACCGTGAATCCCGTCTACAACCCGCTGGCGGAGCTGGTGGGGCTGTATGTTGAGACGGTATAACAGTTCACCTTCCGAGCCGAAAG
>CALZCW010000002.1 GCA_945635805.1 uncultured Clostridia bacterium | reverse complement strand
TTCCGAAGTCGGACACCGCCAAATATTTGCTCTCCAGGCTGATCTCCAGCGCGTCCATCTCGGCCTGCACCACATCCGCCGTTTTGATAATCATGCTTTTCAGGCTGCTGATTCCTTCCAGCACCGTCTTTTTCTGCTGCTCGCCGATGCCGTCGGACAGCACCTGCCGCGCCGCGCTCCCCGCCGGGAAGTTCTCCACCCCCAGATTGGACAGGGCGTGCTGGAGTTCAGCGGTCAATTGATAGAGATAGCTCCGGATCTGGGCAAGCTGCGCCCGGTCTCCCTGTGCATTGATGTTTGGAAGGCGAATCTGGCTCATCCGATGTCACTTCCGATCTCGATGGTCTTGGCGATGGAGAATATCTTGGCATCTCCTTCTCCCTCGATGCGGAGCCGCAGGTGGTCACACCGGCGCGGACGAATCGGCACGGAAAAACTGCGCAGATTGCTGCCTGTCACGGAAAACACCTGCTCCCAGACTCCGCTGGAATCGTACTGAATTTTGAATACCACCCTCGAGCCGACGCAGAGTGCCATCCGGATGGTCAGCCGGGAGATATACTTCCGGTCCGGCTCGTCCGTACCGAGAAGACCGGTCTCCGCCATCCATTGGATGGGAGCCGTGTCCTTCTCTCCGCTGCCAAACTCCGTCCGGATTGCTCCGCTGTCGTGGTCGATGTAGTAGAGTTCGCCCCGGCAGGCGCAGAAGGCGTCCGCATGGGTGCCGTCCTCCCGGTGCCAAATCCCCTTGGCCGCGTCGTATGCGAAGAGGTGCCAGCTCCCGGCGCTGTCCTCCATGGAGATGTAGTATCGGTTTCCGAATGCCCCGGCCACGGCATTTCCGTAGACCTCCTCTCCAAAGGCGGAGGAAATCTCCGTCGGGAGGGAGCCGTCATAGGCGCAGACGCCGCTTCTCGCCTTGTAGTAGAGCACCTCGCCCACAATTGCCAGGCTCTTTTCGCAGCCCTTCTCCACGCCCCGGCAGGCCGTGTCCTGGATGCTGTGCGCCCCGCTGCTGCTCGGATAGACCTTGTGCATCCCGTTTTCTTTGAAGAAGACCGGATAACCGAGGTGGGTGATCGCCCCGGTGAACTGGCCGTCGGTTCCGACGGAGCCAACCCAGCTATCCGTGGAAATCCCCAGGAAGCAGTTCCAGTTTTTGAAGTCGCCCAGCTTGCAGGCATAGATTTCGTTGACGGTCTCCCCGTTCACAAGTCCATATTTGCAGCCCCAGAGCCGGTTTCCCGCCTCGCAGACGAAGTCCATGTCCGGCACGGTTCTCTTCACGGTCACGGCTCCTTCGGTCTGGGTGTAGGCCTGGTCCAGAATTCCTACTATAATAACGTAGTCGTCTCCCCTGCCGTAGAGGATCTTCTGGCCGTTCAGCGCGTCGATCTGCGCCGAGAGAGCGCCGGTTCCCGCGTAGCTGCACCCGCTGATCTCCACGCCGTCGTATTCCGCGAAGCCGGCGCCAATTCCGGCCGCGCTGATTTTGGTGTATACGGTCGGAATCTGCACCCACATCCCGCTCGAAGCAGACCACTGCTGCAGCGTATGAACGTCGCCAGAGGTGTCAATCCACAGGGCGCCTGCCTCCGGGTTTTGCGGCGCCGTCGCCTGAACGGACGGCGTCCCATAGGATTCTCCCGTCACGGTGCAAAGGCTGTACTGGACGCTCCCGCCTTCCGGCAGGCTCCAGGACGCCTCCAGACTGCCGTAATCCGAGAGGTCTGCGGTATTGAGGTATTTCTTGTCCGGGAAGAACACGGCATAAGCGCCCATGGAGACGATCTGCTTGATGCCGTCCTTGGTCAGTGTCAAGCCGGAGACGGCTTATCCTTTGTTTTAGACGGTCCCGTCGTCCACATAGTGCTGGGCGTCCTTGGCAATGAGGCCCTGCGGATTCGAAGCGGCTGCATAGGTGCCGCGTTTTGCCCTCGGAGCCAGAACCGGATAGTTGTCCGAGGACAGATTCTTCATGTCGTAGAATTCTCCGTCCCGGATGCGGAGGTTGTGGTTGTAGCCCCGGAAGACGTCGGTCATCTGCCGGGCGGTGTCCAGCTCCTGCAGATAGGGAAGCCGCATTTGTTTTTCTCCTTTCAGAACCGGAACCGGCTGCCCCTGCAGACCGGCATGTGCTGCTGGTTGTAGTAGTTGGCGTAGTCGGAAAACGCCTGGTTGAACATCACCATGGCATTGTTGTACCTTCCAAATTCCCCGTTGTGGTAATCGATCTGGGCCTCCAGCCAGCGAAGATAGACGCCGTCGTAGGGATAGGGCACAAGCAGCTCCTGATCCACAGGCGTGGTCTCGTCGTAGCCGGTGAATGTCACGGTCTCCGCCCCCTCATGGGTGTCGATGATCTGTTTTTTCACCATGCCGTCGAGCTGGGAGAGCCATTCGATTTTCTCGCTCTGCGAGTAGCTGTTGAATTTCAGGGCATCCAGCCTGCCCAGCGCTTCCTGAATGGTCAATGGAATTCCTCCTATCTGAAAAATGGGAGCTTCTCAGCTCCCATTTGATTTGCCCGTTTTCCTATTTCGACTTCATCTCGTCGATGTGCTGATCCAGAATCTCCTGGGCCTTGAGCGAGCGTTTGATCTCGTAGGCCACATGGGCCGGAACCATGGATTTCTTGCCCCGGGGGAGCAGGTAGTTTTTGCCGTTGACGCTTACGAACAGATTCGGTTCGTCGCCGGCATAGCCCTTCGGGATGAACACCTCCACGCGGTCGTCCTCTGCGGCAGCTCTGGTTTCCTCCACCTTGGCCGCTGCTTCATTCTTACTGTTTGCCATATAAAAACCTCCTAAAAATCGGAGGGGCAAGGCAGACGCCCTGCCCCTCTCTGTCATCAGTTGACTTCGTCGATGGCGCTGTAGCTGGAGCAGCTCATCACGCGCAGGACGCGCTCAGGATAGAGGATGGTCGCGCCGTTGGTCTCGAACTTGTAGCCGATGGTGCTGAACTGGTTCAGGGGGCCGCCGGCCTGGCTCTTGTCCTTGATGATCATCTCCAGGGCGCCGCCCTCGGGGTCGATGATGCCGAAGGCGTCGTTGCCGAAGAAGTAGGTCGCGTAGGTGTGGGTGCGGGCCTTGTTGACATAGCTGTCATCCTCCGTGGACGACGAACCGGCCACACCCAGGATCGGCGCGAACGGGTTTTCGATGAAGCGGCAGCCGTGCAGCTCGCCGATCTCACCGTTGAAAATTTCCTGGGTCGCGGAGTACTTGTGGACTTCGATCCACTCCTCGCTGTTACGCAGATCAAAGGCCACGGAGGGATGAATGACGGCATAGTATTTGCCGTTCTTGGTGGGCACGCGGTCCTTCTTCAGCTTGGTCACGGCCTTGCTCACCATGACGGGCGTCATCTTGCTCATCACGGTCGCGCTGGCCTCCATGGTCGCGCAGGACGTGGGCGTTCCGGCCACCGCTCCGGTCGCCAGGGTGATGTTGTCGCAGTAGAGGACGTTGGTGTTGACGAGCAGTGCGTCGCGGATCAGGGTCTCCTGGGTCTCCGCCGCCGATGCGCCCATCTCCTCGGTCGCGCCGAGGATAACATCGTCGTAGGCCCGCATTTCCAGGGTGTCGGAGATGCTGGCATAGGTGCCGTACTGCTCGATGGAGCCGGTCTTGGAGCTCATGCCGAACTTCTGGCCGGTGGGAATCACGCCCTCGACCAGCTTGGACGCCTTTTCGAAGGTGTTCCATTTCCGCCACTCCACGGTTCGGCCGTGATTGGCGGGGAGCGTCTGCTTCTTGGCGAACTGGGCGTAGTACATCTCCACGCGGGCGTTCTCGAGCAGCTCGGTGTCGTAGAACGTTTTCAGCTCGCCGGACATGGTGTTGGCCGAATCGAAGGATGTCGTCTGACCGTTGTAGGCGTTGACGTAGTTCTGGGTGGTGTTCACCAGCGTGCCGGAATCGGCAAAGCGCTGGAGATTCAGCTTGATTTCAATGATCATGGTTTGGATTTCCCCCTTTGTCGTGTTGAGAGATCGTCATCCCCGGTAGCTTCCGGGATAGATCTTCTCATTTCGCGCCGCAGCTTCGTGGATGGCCCGCTTCAGGGCCGCCCGCTGTTCCTTGGTCGCGTTTCGGTAGTCGAATGTCGTCACGGAAGGGGCCTGTCCGGTGGTTCCCGCCTCGGCGGGTCTGCGGCTGCCGGACTGGATGGCATTTGAGAGCTTCTGCGCCGTCTTCTGGGCCGTCACCTGCATGGAGGCGGCCTGAATTTCCTTGCGGTGAACCGCATAGTAGGCGTCCTCGACGGAGATGCCGACGCCGGGCGCAGTCATGCGGGCGAAGGCCGGATTCTGCAGTTCTTTCCTGAGATCGAAGGAGGGAAACACCTGTTTCAGTGCCTCTCCCTGCTGCTCCAGGCTCTGGATGTGCTGATCGAACATCTGCTGCTGCAGGGTGCGCTCCTGCTCGCGCTGCTGTCTGGCCGTCTGCCGCTCCTGCTGGTCGATCTTCTTGGCGGTCTCCGTGGATACGCCCAGTTCCAGGGCCTTGTCCTCGTAGAGCTTGTCGTCGTCGCTGATCGCCTGGTTCAGGGCGTCATAGTCCAGATTCGCAGGGTCAAGGCCGTGCTGCCTGGCCAGAAGCTCCAGCGCAGGCATCACCTTTGAGAGATTCTCCTCGGCGGCCTTTGCGGAGCGAAGGCGGGACTGCACCATCTCCTGCATATGCCGGTTGTACTCCGGATCGGCCTTGACCTCCTCCCAGCTCATGCGGGCGGGTTTCTCGGCCCCGGTCTCTTCCGTAGGGGCAGCGGCAGCGGCGTCCTGCTCTTCTGCCTGCTGCGGCGCCTGGGCCGGGGACTGGGATGCGGTTTTCACCGCGCCCTCCGGCAGGGCGGCAGCGGGCTTTTTCGCCCGTTTCCGGATCTTCTCTGCCGGAACCCCCAGTTCCAGCAGCCGTTTTTCCCTGGCTTCCTCCGCGCTCATGGGCGCAGGATTGCCAGTCTGCCCGGCGTCGGCAGCAGCATCGCCCGTTCCGGCTCCATCTCCGCTTCCATTCCCGGCGCCTTCGCCGGCAAACCGCTGTAGATGGAGCCATTTAAGGTCGTTCATAAGGTAATCCTCCTCTGCCGCTATGGGCGGCGAATCCTCGTCGGTTCACGGGCAGTATCGCAGGTTTTCGGCCAAAGGCCCAAAACCATGCCCGCAGCCCGGAACCTCCTTTTCCGATCGAAGCGGGCTTCGATCGGTTTTTTCCGTTCCGATTGTTTTGTAGGGGCGGCCCCATGTGGCCGCCCAAAAGCTCCCCTCTGTAAGTGAGCTGTCTGCGAAGCAGACTGAGGGGTTGTAACGCCTCGTCTTTCCTCCGCCCTCCCCGATGGGGCCGTCTGACCGGCCCCAAAGGCAAGAAAGGAGGTATGGAAGAAGGCTGTCACACAAGCCTGATTCTATGATACACGCCGGAAATGCCGTTTCTCTATCCCTCAACCAGCTCGTATGAGACAAAATCCGGATATTCCAGCGCAATCAGCTCCAATCCCTTGCAGATCATGTCAAACATGAGCCGAACCAGGTTCTCATAGCGGGTCGCCGCCTTGCAGTAGATTTTCCCGATTCCGTCCTCCTCGGTGGTCTCCAGATGTACCACGCCGCCGGCCTGCTTCATGTCGCGGGCATTTGCCGCCAGCGTGTCAAACAGGGCGCTGACGGCGGCGCAAACGATGTCCGTTCCCTTGTCGCCGTACTGCGCATGCCCATGGATTTCCAGGCTGTGAATCCGCTGATGATAGGTAATGTGGATCATTTCGCCTGCTCCTTTCCGCTGCCGCCGTCCGGCTGGGACGCCTCTCCGGAGCGCTTTCTGGCATTCGCTACAATGCCAGGCTCCTTAGCGCCGACGCCGGAGATATTGTCGATCTCGACGGCCTGCTCTCCGCCTGCCGCAGGGGCGGCTGTGCCGCCTCCCATGGTCATCATGATGTCCTGGGCGATGGTCTCCGCCGCGTCGGGCTGGACGGCCTGGGCAAGCGTCAGGGCGAGCTGCATATACTGCAGCAGCTTTTCATACATCGTGCCGTTCTGGGCCACCTTCTGCATGATGCTGTCCTTGCCGTCAAAGTCCATGATATCCAGGCAGAGGAGCGTCTGGTCTGTGAGCTGCGGGTTGAAGAAGCCCATCTGGAAGAACTGGAGCGCCATCTCGTTCTGGCTGACCTTGGTGTAGACGTTCTGCTTCTGGGCGGATACCTTGATATCAAATACCGGCAGCCGGAAGCCCATGTCCTGGCCGAAATCGTTGCCCTGGTGCTGGGGCTGGATCCCGGCGTTGGTGTAGCTGATATACTGCTCCATGCCGTACTGTCCCACGATGCGGAACTGCCGCGGCAGGTCGTAGAACTGCCGGATCAGCTCAATGCAGAGGTCGACGATCTCGCTGTATGAGCGGTAAGCCGCCTGGGTGCTGTCCCGGCTGCCCTTGCCGCTGGCCTCCTGCAGGGCCGCAATGGCCGAGGCCGCCGTCACGCCGGAGGAGATATTGCCGGTGGAGGTCTCGGTGTTGCCGCTTGTCTCCCGCAGCTCCTGAATGGTACGATCCAGCACATTGACATACACGCCGTCGAGCTGGGAGAAGGCGATCTGCCGCAGGGCGTCCTCGCTGGCGTTGCCGACGTGGACAATGGCCTTGTTCAGGTCGAGGAATTCCTCCTCATTGACGGAGCCGTCGCCCCGGGAGAAATAGCGGGGCGTCGCGCCCACCATGGCATTTTTGACGAATGCGGTCTTGAGCAGGTCGATTTCCGTCTGCGGATTCCGGCAGATGTCCACATAGCCATAGCCGCAGGGGCTGCCCTCGATTGGGAACAGGGCGTCGAATACATAGGGATATTTCCCGTGATCGTAGAGGCCGCGTGCTGCCAGCTCCGCCTCGTTCTCGGTGGCATAGAGCACCTGATCGCCCACATACTTGCAGTATTGCAGGGTGCTGCGTCCGCCCACATATTTGTGGTAGTAGACCTCAATGACCGTGTGTTTGTTCTCCGTGTCCACATGGTCGTCGTAGAGGAATTTCGTGCTCATGAAGCTCTGTCCCTTGAGCTTGCCGCGAATCTGCGGGTAGCGTTCCTCCAGCACATCCTTGTCGCACAGCTCCGTATGGAAGAAATAGCGGCTTCTCTGGATGTCGGTCACGCCCGGCTCCCAGTAGATGTTGAGCAGGTTCACTCGTTCCACGGCGATGTCGCCGAGGCCGTGGAGCTTGCCGTTGTCCCAGACCACCTTGTAAACCCCGGTGCCGGTCTTGAGCTTCTGCCACATGGCGTCGGAGTAGGTGCGCTCGAAGTGGTTCTGCTCGAGGACGCAGGGGATGATGGCCGAAAGCATCCTTGCCTCGCCCCGGTCGCCCTCCTCCCTGGGGAGGATATTCGGCTCCGGATAGGCCTCCATCGCGTCGGCGTGCTTGGACACAATGACGTTGTGCAGCCATCCGGACACGGACCGGAAGCCGCCGTCGCCGCCGATGTCCGTCTCCTTCTGCTCTTCGATGGAGTTGCGCAGCTTCCACCAGTTTTCAGAAGCCAGGATGCGCTGCTCCGTCCTGGCTTTCCCGGCCTTGTACTGTTCCAGGACCTTGGTGAATTTCCGGAGCTGCTCCGGCCCAATGGCCTGCACCTGGGCCGGCATGGCCTCCACAGGCTGTACCTCGGGCTGTCTCTGTTCTGATTCCATATTGGTTCCTCCTTACATAAATCCTCTTCTGAGTTGCTGATCGGTAAACTGATTGAGCGGATCGGACAGGATCGGTCTCGGCTCCTGGGGGATGATGGGCGCGACAGGCCGGGACATGCACATATAGCGCACCTCGTCCGGGCAGTGGTCCTCCAATTTGGTGTCCAGGTCCTCCGGCCTGGTCTCAGAGTACATCATCAGCGGCATGGTCCGGATAAACGCCTTGCAGGTGTCAAAAACATACATCCTGGCAAATCCGTTATCGTCAAATTGCAGCCGGTAGTGCACCTGCATCCACCCGGGGATGCGGTTGTTGTCGCCCGGCGTGAAGTAGATGCCGTACCGCGCCGCCGTCTCAGCCACGCTCTCTCCCCGGCTGGAATCCCAGATCGACGGGTCTGCCACGCTGTCCACGATGTTCCGGCCCCTGAGCCATGGATGTTCCCGCTCAAACTCGCTGATGCGGCGGAACTGCTCGTCCGGGGACCACTTGACGCCCTCATTCGGCGTCTGGGTGCAGCCGTAGATCTCCAGAATGCGGTAGAGCACCCCGTCGTAGTCCACGGCCCAATAGCCCAGGGAGAAGGGCTTGTTGTATCCGAAGTCGTAGCTGCGCATGATGTTCCATCCGCGTTTTTCGCCCACATTGAGGTCGAACGGCGCGATCACATGGGTCCACCGGTGCTGCTCCACTGCTTCTTCCGGGGTGATTCCTGCCTTGCTGCAAAGCTGGACGTCCGGCGTCACGCGGAAATCCTCGAAAAACTGCCCCTCGAAGATGTCCCACCTGCCGTAGAGCCAGGCCTCCCGCAGCTTGGGCGGCAGGGCCTCGAGCTGCTTGATATAGTCCGGCTGACTTTCCATCAATGCCTTGTTGTCCGTCACATGGGCCTGGATAAAGCTGTAGTCCTCCGGGTCTTCCCCCGCCTGAAACTGCCGGTCGATGAACAGACGCTTGATGTAGCCGTGGCTGGCTCCCCCTGGGTTGCAGGTGTAGTAAATGCGCTTCGGGAAGCTGTTGACGCCGCGCACGCAGGCCGTGATCTTCTTGATCCATTCCTCCTGGAGCTGGGTCGCCTCGTCGAGGAATATGACGTCGTATTCCGCGCCCTGGTATTGGTCCAGGTCCCGGTCGTTGTTGCAGTAGCCAAATTTGATCGTGCTGCCGTTTGGGAAGGTGAAAACCTTCTCGGTCTTGTTGTAGCGGGCAATGCCGTGCAGCTCCTCCCGAAGCTGGTTGATGTGATTGTTGACCAGCTCTGGGAAAGTCCTGCGGACGATCAGAATCTTGATGCCGGGGAACCGCAGACACAGCCGCTTGGCCTTGTCCCGCACAGCCCAGCTTTTTCCGCCGCCTCTGGCCCCGCCGAAGGCGACGTGCTTGTGGTGGTCCGCAAGGAATTGCTTCTGCTTCTCGTTCGGAGGCAGCAGGACAAGCTGTTTTTTACTCATTCCAGTCCTCCGGTCCCGCAGCAAATACAACTTCCAGCTCGGATAGTCTGTTGTCCTCGTCCTTCCCCGCCTGCCGCTGCAGGTTGGCAATCCTGGCCTCCTGCTCCCGGCGATCCAGGTCGTCGCGGAGCATCTGCACCTCTTTGATGTCCCGCAGGGCGGAGGCAATCTGCTTGAGGCCCATCCGGTCAATGATGGTCGAGACCTCCAAAACCTGCTCCTCCTCGTGGATGACCTCCCGGGTCGGCTTGTCCGGACGCTCCTGATTGCTGTATTCGATGGCCCGGTCCTTCTCGGTGTGCTTGCAGAGCTGGATGTCCAGCTCCGTAATGGCCTGCTCGATCTTGTCCAGCAGCCGGTCTGTCAGCGTCTGGATGCGTGTCAGCCGGTCGGCTTTTTTCCCGGCGTCGGCAGCCAGTGTCTTCGTCAAAGTTTCGGCCAAATGTTGTTTTCGCAGGGCCACCCAGCCCTCCTCGCGGCCAACATTGCCGATCTGCACGCGGGAGACGCCGTATTTCTCGGCCAGCTTGCGGTAGCTGGTGCTGGTCGTGATGTATTCTGTTTTGATTGCAACCCAGTCCGCACTCATTCAGCGTCCCCCTTTCGGTTTTCTCCCCTCATCCTACCAGAACAACCGCGCGAATCTCTATCCCTCCGCCGGAGTACGGGCCGAATCAAAAAAAGAGGAGGCCGAAGCCTCCTCTATTCTGTCTCAATTTCTCCGCCGCAGGCTGCATACCCGGCGAGATCGATCCAGTTGTCCTCTTTTGCGTTTCCGGAGGCGATACGGGCGATTTTCAGCATGGCCAGCATAGCGGCCACGTCCTTTGGCTTCAGCCCCTTCCAGACGTCAGGATTGCTGTTCTCAAGCAGCCCTGCCCCGTAAAGGTAGCTGTTCCATAGGAATGCAATGGTCTTGAAGTTGTTCTCCGGGCTGCCGTAGTCCTGCTCCCGATCTCCGCAGACACAGCGCTTGGCAGCTTCCAGTATTTCTGATCTTTTCATGGTATTAAACTCCATATCTCTCGTCCCAGGGGACGAAGTTTTCCTCTCCGACGATGGAGCGCAGCCGCCTGTCGATATCGCTGGTGCTGTATGTAAGCTCCGGATCGTCCTCGTCGTCCATCAGCAGGCGGCACAGGTTGGCATAGTTGTTGCTGTAGGTTCTTTCGAACAGCGCCGCCCGCCCCGGCCCCATGTGGAACACATCATTGGCCGTGATGCAGGCCACGTCAAAGCACATCTGCATGGTGATGTCCAGCTTTTTCCGGTACATCGCCTCCAGCTTGGCCTCATACGCCGCCAGAATCGGATTCTTCTTTGCCATCGTCAGCACCTTCTTTCCTTTCTCCGTAATTGCAAAAGCCATCATCTCCCATACCGTTATAGCCACCCCACACATGACAGAATCGACCGCCTCTATCGATCTCCATGTGTTTGCAGTCCTTGCACCGCACAACAGGAACGGCGTCCACGGCAGATGGAAACTGATTGATAATCTTGACACCCCGCATTGTTATTGCATCTGCATCGTACAAAGCGTCTCTTAGCGCAAATCGATCAACATACTCATCCATTATTTCACCCAAATTCCTTAATCGCGTACAGCAGCTCCGCCCATTTGATACCGGCAAACAGGACTTCATTGCTGCTATTCAGCCATCCGTTTTTCGCAAGCCTCGCGTGAATTCTCCGAGGCACGACCACCATGTTTTCCTTCGTCACGTTCAGGCTATTCCCGTCCAGGAATATAACCTGCTCTTTCTTCGGATCATGCCCCATGACGACCACCGCCTTTGGCTTCCATACGTTCGGCTGCCCAACCTTGACCATGACCGTCCTGTCTTTGTCAATCCGCTCCGAGCCGATAGGTAATCTACTCCCGATCAAAGACTTTTCAGCCTGAAAATAGCGCCCTCTGTTGATCCCGAGGCGTCTTAATTGGTCTGTGACCGTCTGGGTTGCGACAGTTATTTGGAACAGTTGGTCTAAATGCTCCGCCAATTCCCGGCTTGAGTATTCGCGCCAGTGTTGGCGCAAATACTCGTTAGCCTCATCACTAAACCGGCTTTCCATCAGAATTTCTGAACCATCTCGCCATTATCGCCCTCATGGAGAAGCAGGTACTTCCCGCTGACCATATCGCAAATGGCGGAGTTTCTCAGTTTTCCATCCGAAAACAGCTTTTCAGCTCTAAGAACCACATCGGCGTTGTTAATCATCTGCTTTGCCAGACTGGAAACGACCGTTGCGGTTTCTGCGATGCGCTTCTTGTTCTCATACGGTTCCCGTTCGTCCGTAAGATCGGCAATCTGCTTGCCTAAAATATTCTGCAATTCTACCAGTGTCATAAAATTTCCTCCATTTCAAATATCCCATGGATCACATCTCTCGCAATCTCCACCGCCGTACCATTCGCAGAGCGTACAGCAGAACGCCGCCTCCCAACCGTCGCAGTTGTCCCTGGTCGGGCAAGTCTCGCAGGGGCATTTTTCTTCATCCATCACTTACCTCCTATGTCTGTATCCGCCGCGCTTTTCGCGGCCTGCCTGCCGAAGCCTGGCCTGCTTCCCGGGCGTCGGCCCCTTCATGGCTTCTGCCTTTGCCCTGGCCGCATACACGGTCTGCCTGTATGCCTGGTATTCCAGGTATGCCTCGCACTTGGCATGGCACCCGGCACACCGCCTCTCGCAGTCCTGCCGGCATGGATTCTCCACGGCTGCCGCAACCTCGGCGGCGCTGTTGGTAAATACCGAAATGCTCATGTATGATTCATCTCCTCGATTTCTGCAATCGCCTTGAATATCGGGAAAAACTGCGGTGGAGCGACTGCGTTTCCTAGTCCTTTAAGTTTGTCCACCCGATTGGGAACCCCATGAGCCACTCGACCCACGTCGGGTTCAGCTGGCCACCAACGTAGGTTTGCAGCTGATGCTCCCGATTCTTTCTGTAATCCTTGCAACCGCGGTTCTTCCAGTCGGTCGCTATCGGGGTAGGCAAAAGGCCCGCTTCCTGCATCACGGCCTGCTCCAGTGTCGGGCGAAAATCCGTGCTGCTGTACCCGCCGATCTTGTTCGCCCTGGGTGTCGGCCATAATCTGGCCGCTCCTGTCAGTGTCAGCGTCGGCTTGTCGTGTCGCCCTTGGCTGTACTGATATGCTCCGCTCTCTTTCGCCCTCACAGTGGGCCACAATCGCGCATCGATCCCTTCTGTGCGGGGCGTCGACGGCACAAGCCGGAATAATAAGCGCTTGGCAGGCGTAGCCGAGACCTTCCAGGTCAGATAGCACCGTGTCGAGCGCCATACTGACGAGACCAGCAACGTTCTCACCAACGACCCAAGCTGGCCGGATTTCTTGTATAACTCTAAGCATTTCCGGCCAGAGGTAACGGTCATCCTCCGTGCCTCTTCGCTTCCCGGCAACACTGAACGGCTGGCAGGGGAATCCCCCTGAAATAACGTCAACTGTTCGTAATCCTGTCCGCTCATAGAAACTCTCCTTTGTCAGCGTCCGAATGTCCCGCCAGCGTGGCACGTTCGGCCAATGTTTCTCCAGCACCTTTGTTGGATAGTCGGCCCATTCGCATTGCCCAACAGTCTGAAATCCCGCCCACTCCGCTGCAAGGTCAAGACCGCCTATGCCGGAGAACAGGGATAGATGGGTCAGCGTCACGCCTGCGACCTCCTCGCCATGAGCTTCCCATAACTGATCTTTGCAATCTTGGCCTCCATAGCGAGCGCGTCCAGCCTGTGGTTCTGCTTGACCGGCTCCGGCGACCGTCTGGCATTCCGGCGGTTCTCGTTGTATTGGTCACGCTTGTCCGCTCTCCGACACTCCGGGGAGCAGTAATACTGCTTGACCGCGTGGCTGGACTTCGGAATGATCGCCCGCCCGCAGTATTCACAGTATCTACTGACTGCCATTCCTTTCACCTCCCGGCCACATCCGGTTGATTGCGGATTCCAGGATCTCAATCTTCTTGTTTGCCGCGCTGAGATCATCCTGGAGCTGCTCGATCTCCACTTCCTTCATCCGCACCTCAAAGCTCGTGTGGGATTTGTTCCGGCAGAGCGCCGTCTTAACTTCGGCCTCGGCCTGATTCCGCTCCAGGAGCAGCCGGGTGCATCTTCGCAGGAGATCATCCTTTTCCGATCTCAGCAGTTTGTTGTTTGCCGCCAGTCCAAGGGCGACGCATACCAAGACGCCGATAAAAATCAGCATCACCAGTTTAACAGGTTCCATGTTTACGCTCCTTCCATAGTCAGAACGGCAGCTCTTCATCGTCGCCTTCCACCATCTCCATGTCGGAGACACCGGCCGGCGGCGCACCGTGCCCCGCATCGTCCTTTTTCGGTTCGCCGAAGTAGATGCTCCCGGCGACAACCTCGGCACTCACCCGCTTGTTGCCCTCCTTGTCGGTCCAGTTTTTCATCTGGAGCCGTCCGGAGACCACGGCCATGCGGCCCTTTGCGAAGTACCGGGAGACAAACTCCCCTGCGCCGCGCCAGGCCACGCAGTCGATGAAGTCGGTCTCCCGCTCTCCGCCGTCCCTGGGCGCAAAGTCCCGGTCAACGGCCAGACGAAATGACGCCACGGGAACCCCGCTTCCGGTGCGGCGTAGAATCGGGTCGGCAGTCAGCCGTCCCATGAGCACAATGTGATTCAGCATTTCTTCCCTCCTTCCGGGGGGGATATCCCCCCCGGTGTCCATTCGTCCTTACAGCATCACGACGACGCTGCCGGCCTCGATTTCCTGGGCCAGATGCTCTTCCAGGTACGCCTTGATCGTCTCTCTGGCTTTCAGCTTCCACATACCGCCATCCGCTTCGATGAAGGAAATGCCCCGCTCGTCGATGCGGATCAGGAACAGGCCCTCCGGCTGATCGACCTCCTGGAACGTGCGGTAGGGGCGGAGCTTGACGAGCGGCTTGATCGTGGCGTTCTGCTGAAGATTGATGCCCTTCTGCGTCACGATGGTGGTTGCAACGCCGATGTCGTTATAGGTTACCTTCGCACCGGTTGTAATCTGGCTCAGAAGCTGCAGCGTGTAGGCCCGGTCTTCGCTGTCCTGGAAGCGGGTCTGGAGCGCGATAGCCGCCCGTTCAAAGGCCAGCTTGGTCTCCGGCTCCCAGCCGGGCACATCGGTTGCCTCCGCCGTATAGAGCAGTGGTCTGATTTCGTGGGCTTCCGGGCGAGGCTGACGGAACACGTCCACTCTCAGGTGGTTCGGGATGTTGATGTACAGTGTCTCTCCCGCATAGCGGGGAATGGCCTCTGTCTTGATCATCTTCACCACGGCATCGAGGCTGTAAAGGTCAATGCAGACCGGAATGTCCACGATGGGACGAATCTCCTCATATCCCTCTTTTCTGACCAAGAAGTTATGTCCCTCGATCGTCCGGATGGTCGGGGCGGACATGGCCTCGATTTTTTCAATGGCTGCTTTCAGCATGGTAATTTCTCCTTTCGTTTCACGCATTTTTAATGATCTTCAGCACCGGCGCAGGCTCCTGCTCGCCGCCGGTAAAGTCAAGCTGCCCGGGAATATTGGGCACCATTTCCACCGCTGTGACTTCTCCCTGCTCGTCGCCGGTGATGAACAGAGACGTCGCCACCGGATCGGTCGGGCAGAGCGCCGATTTGGCTGTCACTTCCACCCGGATGACCTGCCGGTTGCTGTCCGGCTTGAACCCGATGGACAGGGTGATCTTTCTTGTAACCGTCGCTGCGGTGTTCGGGTCGAGGATATTGTCAATGACCTTTGCCATTTCATAGTCGACCCGCTCTTCGATGGCGCCTCGGGCCATCTGAAGAATAGATTTGCATTTCTCTTCGTTCATGGGATTCCTTCCTCCTCGCTGTATTTGTTTTCCATCAGCATCCTGTAAATCTCGCAGTGCTCGTAGTGCCTGCAGCAGAACACGTAGAGCTGCTTCACCTGATCGGCCTTTTTGCGGAAGATCAGGGAAAGGCTGCTGTCATCGATGATTCCCTCGCAGGTGATGCGCCGCTTTCCGTCGTCAAACTTGTAGAAGGGGCAGCGGACAAGCACCTGATTGAACGATCCACTGGAAATAAGCCCACCCCCTCACCGAATCCGCCGGTCCTTCATGGCCATGTCGAGGATCGCCTGGTAATGGGTCTTCCGCTTGTAGTGCCGGCCCTTCTGCTCCATGTCCGCTACAATGGAGACGTACTTGTCGAACTCTTCGAGGCTCAGCTTGTCCAGCAGATCGTCCATCTGCGCGTCGCTCAGCAGCACGACGCCCCGGCCAAGCTGCCCGCCCAGGAATTTCCGCTTGACCTCCTCCCTGTCCCGGTCTGCGCATGGCTCCCAGGTCCCGGCGGAATGCGAATTTTCAAATCTCTCTCCCGCGAATGACTGATTGAATGAAATATTTGCTTCTGCATATGCATCTGCTTCCGCATCTGCATCTGCTTCTGCTTGGGTTAGGGGGGGTAACCCAGGGTTAGGGGGGGTAACCGGGGGTTTTTTTGGCCTCCCGCCCTTTTTCCCGTTCTCATAATCCCGCTGGAAATCGTCGAATGCCTCGTCGATGTAGGGCTTCAGCGCCGAGAACACGGCCATGGAAAGCGGGTCGAGACCGCCCGCATATTCCCCGGTGTCGAAATATTGCAGCGCCGCTTTCAGGGCCTTTCCGGCCGTCTCGTCCGGCACGGCGTCGATCAGAGATTTCTGGCTCAGGAACATCTTGAACCAGGAAGGGCGTCCTGCCCGCTTTGCCATCTTTGTCACCTCACTTCCGGCAGGCGTCCACGGCAATGCCGTCCGGCACGGCCCGCGCCACCTTGTTGATGAAATGCCCCTCGTGGCTCGTCGCGTCGGAGAGGTGCAGCAGCCAGATTTCCCGGCACTGGGTCAAGTCCAGGGTGCGCAGATAGTCGCAGAGGACGTCGATCTCCATATGGGCATTCTCGATCCGGTGCTTGACCTTCTCCGGCATCCGTTCGCAGCGGGCGAGAATCTCCCTGTCGTAGTTGGCCTCGATTGCCAGGATGTTCAGCCCCGGGAATCGGTAGCGAAGATTGACGGTGTCCGTCGCAAAGGCCAGCACGTCCCCGTCGGTCCTGCTCTTGATGAGAAAGCCGAGAGGCTCCGCCGCGTCGTGGAAAGTCTCGAAGGGCACAATGTCCAGGCTCCCGATTCGAAATTGTTCCATCGCCTCAATTTGTGTCACGTTTTCCACCTCCAGGGCATCCGCCGTCCCTGCGCTCATGTAGACCTCCATCCCGTCGCGCAGCAGGGCATCCACACTCCTCGCGTGGTCCTGGTGCTCATGGCTCACGAGGCAGGCCCGCAGCTCTGAGAGCGCAAATCCGCACAGCTTTTGGAGCTGCTTGTGGGAGATTCCGCACTCCAGGAGGATGCGGGTCTCCGGATCGGACACGAGGTAGGCGTTCCCATGGCTGGACGAGGCCAGCGCCTGAAATCTCATATTGGGCAAGCCTCCTCAGGGTTTTTTACCTCGACCGTGGTGTCCGGCGCGTGTTCCTTTTGGTACTGCGTGGACTTTTTGATCTGATCCTGTACCCACTCGGGCAGCGCATCAAAGACGGCGTCGTCCCAATGCTCCATGTCCCAGCGGATGGGGACGGTGTTCGTGGTGGGGGCCGGCATCCCCTTGGGCAGCGGCATCAGGTTCGCCACATTGGCGTATTCCTTGGTCTCGTTCAGCACCACCTGAAGCTGGCAGGGCTTTCCGATCTGGTCAAAGAGATCGACCTCGCCGAATTCCTCGTCCGCATAGGTCTTTCCGTTCCAGCTTTCCAGGAAGCCCCGCAGGCTCCCCTTCTTGCTCAGAGATACTGTAAATTCCCTGGAGAGCTGCCTGGGTTTCTGTTCCCCGTCCACTTCGATGGTCTCCCCCGCCAAATCCCACACGAATTTGACCTTGTTGGCGTAGTTCTTGAATTTCTCGCTGTACTGTTCGCCGAGGTCGATGACCCCGACGCAGACCGCCATGTACACGCCCGGTTCCACCGGCGGCGTCTTTGGCTTTGCCCGGTCTTTAATTTTCATAGTCGATTCTCAGCTCCTTGTCCTGTTCTGATACCACCAGCCGGATGGTCTGGGTCTCCGTCTCTTCCAGCCTTGTCACACTCTCCGCATTGTCGATGAACAGCGGCACCCGCACGCCGTAGGCGCGGGACAGCGTGTTGATGATGTCAATGCCAACGTTGATCTTGGACCCGTTGTTCAGGGCCTGATAGGGCACGCCGTCATAGACCACGTCGCAGCGATCCTCGAGGCCGCCGTTGGCCTGCTCCCGGAAGAGCCGGAACCGGGCCAGCCGGAACATCCCGTTAATGCTGTCCTCCACGAATCGCGTCTTATACCGGGTAAATTCGTCCAGCAGGAAAAGCTGCCGTTCCAGGGCCTCGAGCTGCTCCGCCGCCTTTCTGGCGTCCTCCCGCAGGCTCTCCACACGGCTGCGGGCATAGTGAAGCAGGCTCTCCCTGCCAAGAATGTCCTGCTGCGCCTTGAGGGCCGAGCGCACCTCGTCCAGCTCCCGCTGCAGACCGGCCTTGACGCTGTAGGCGCCGTCCTGAATGTCGGCCAGCTCTGCGGACAGGGCCTGAATCCGGGCCGTCACCGCCTCGCGCCGCTCCGCATAGCCCTCCATGTCCTTTGGCTCCACAACGGCCGCCTGGGCCGCCAGCAGCTCGTTTTCCTTCTCCCCGGTCTCTTTCTCCGCCGCAGAAATCTCCGCCTGCAGGGCCTCCAGGCCGCTCTCGTAGCTGTGCAGGCGCTCCTTCAGGGAATTGGCTGTGCGCTCGATCTCCGCCAGCCGTTCCTTTTTGCGCCGCTCAAAGGCTTCCTGCGCCGCTCTGCGCTTCTCTGCCGGGAGTTCCTGCCCGCAGGTGGGGCAGACGCCGCCGGTGAAAACCTCGCTGTTCACGGCAATCCAGCGCTCCCGGGCGTCCGCGATCTGCCGTTTCAGGCCGTCCGCCCCGTCGCTGCCGCCCAGCTTCCCCCGCAGCGAGGACAGCCGGCTTTGAAGAAGCGCCAGCTCGCTTCGGATGCGGTTTCTGGCCGCTTCGCCGGTGTCCTGGGCTTCCCGGAATCTCCGGTTCTCCTGGCAAAGGTCGTCCAGCTCCTGTCTGGCCCTGCGGATGTCCAGCCGCTTCTGCTCGGCTGCGAGGTCGTGCTCCACGGCCAGAATCCGGGCCGTCAGCTCCTCCTGCCGGGCCGTCAGCCGGTCGGTTTCCGCCCGGGCCGCCGCGAAGTCCAGCCCCTCGGTGTCCCCGATGGTCTTTTCGCACTCGCTGATCCGCGCCGGGATCTCCGTCCGCACGGTGGTGTAGCCCCGCTTCTCGGAGAGCAGCTTCTTTTTGTAGTCCTCGAGGCTCAACCGCCCAAGGCCGCAGAGCAGGGGCCGGAAGCGCTCGTCGGTCTCCATGATCTGCCGGTCGTCCAGCGCCCCCACCAGGCGAAACAGCGCCGCCCGCCGCTCCTGCCAGGAGATACCGCTGGCAAAGCAGCTCACGCCGGTCAGCATCCGGAAGGTCTCCTCGCCCACCAGGTCGTTCACCTTGTCCTGAAAGGCGTATTTCTTGCAGGGCACACCGTCCACATAGTAGAGGGAGGTATTCCCGTCGTAGGTCGCCTCGCTCGAGCCGCGCTTGGTCGTCCAGACCTCCTGATAGGTGCGGCGCAGGGTCGTCTCCTCGCCGTCCGCCAGGAGCACCGCCTCCACAGCCGTCACGGCCAGGTGGTCGCGCACCTCTCCGGCGGCGTCCAGGGGCTTGATCTCCATGTTCTTCTCGCCGTTTCCGGCGCTGTCCTTGCCGAAGAGCAGCCAGTAAAAGGCGTCGTAGATGCTGGTCTTGCCGGTGGCGTTGTCGCCGTATACGGAGACGTCCCTGCCGTCCAGCTCCAGCGTCAGGCTCGCATGGCACTTGAAGTTCTCCAGGCAGAGCCGCTTGATTCTGATTTCCTTCATCTTCCATCCTCTTTCCTGTTTCTCAGAATTCGTCCTCCGGCGTCTCATCGCCGAAGCCGTTCAGCACGTCCATTGTGATTCCGGCCTCCTGTAGCGCCCGGCCCTTCTTTTCCAGGTCGCGGAGCTGGTAGAGGTACTGCCGCCTGCGGTAGCGGATTCGATTCTCCCGCCGGGCCAGCGCCACCAGGGGCGAGGCCGTCAGCCGTGCGATCTCCTGCTCCACCTGCTCGTCCGTCAGATACTTGCTGTTTGCCATCTGTCCATATCCTTTCTTTTTGAAAAATCATGTTCTGTTTTGATTCTCACCCTGCCTGGCGCCTTCGCGGATGAAATCGGCAATCAGGCGCATGACGTTTTCCGGCAGCTCATGGTCATCCAGATAGTGACTTAAATCGTTGCAGATGGTTCCATCTGCCATGATGTTAATAACGCGGACACCCTCCAATTTCATCATCTCCCGTTTGTATGCTATTCCGCATGGGCCGTCCAGGTTCCAGGCCGCATTGCATTTCCCCCCAGTTTACGAAAGCAGCGAATCCATGGTCACGCCGAAGTAATCGGCCACTGCTTTCAGGTTTTTCACGCTGGGAGAGGAACTGTTCCATCTGCTGATGGTTCCGTTTCCGATCCCGGTTTCCCGTTCCAGCTTTGCAATGGTGATCCCCCTTTTTTTGCAAAGCTCCAAAATGTTGTCAAAAACCAAATGTTTCCCTCCTTCTTCCGAAAATTCTCTATTGACCGCTTTTTTTCTTGCCTGTAAAATTGACCTATCCCCGCTGCGCACGGGTCTGGAAAGGAGGCGATTGCCCATGAGCGAGATGCTCTCCGCAGTCATGCCAAGTTTCCTGAGCCTCCCGGGTAACGTCCGCTGACAGCTCCGATGGTGCAGCCATCGGCGTTTCGCACACGTCAGTCAGCGGAGGCGCGGTGAGATAGTCGTTCGTTCCGGCTGCGTCACACAATCCCGTGGTCGCACACGTTAAAATGCCGTGTGTTCCGCATACGCCGCGCCGGAGGCTAAGTGCAGAGGTAGGCAGTTCGGAGAACGACCGGGCTGCCTATCTCTGTAGGACAGGCCAATTCTACAGGCGCGTGGATTTTAGATAATATCCAAAAAAGCATTGACAAATATTAGATTTTATTCTAAAATTGAGGTGTCAGCTAATTTCAGAATAATCAATGCTTTAGGATATTTCCTAACCACGTCCTCATTGTATAGGATATTTTCTATTTTGTCAATGGGCTATTTAGGAATTTTCCTAATTCAAGTGGGGGAGAATCTGATGTTCAACAGCGTCCAATATGTCCGGGAAATCTGTCAGCAAAAAGGCATTCCTATTTCCCAGTTAGAAAAAGAATGCGGATTTTCAAATGGATATCTGAATCCGAAGAAGATGGCAAAGATTCCTTATGATCGCGCCCAGAAAATATCTCGATATCTCAATATCCCAGTGGAAACTATTTTGACAGGAACAGACACAAAAAAAGCGCCTGCCGAAACCGGCAAGCGCTCTGTCAGTGACGATGATATCAAATTTGCCCTCTTTGGCGGTGACGGGGAGATCACCGCCGCCATGTACGACGAGGTTCGGAATTTTGCCGCCTACGTCAAGCAGCGGGAGGCCAATAAGAAGAAGGAGTAGCCATGGACGTTCTGGCCCTCTATGAGATCGCAAAGCAACAGAATATAGAGGTGATCCGGTATCCAATGAAAGAAAACGGCTCCATGTCCGTCCTGCTGGAGGATGGGGCCTGCTGCATCGGGATGGATGAGTCCGTCATGGACGGCGGCGTCCAGGAGCGCGTCCACCTGGCCCATGAGCTGGGGCACTGTGAAACCGGCAGCTTCTACAGCCTCTGTACCGCAGTCGACAGCCGCCAGCGCCACGAATACCGCGCCGACAAATGGGCCGTCCGGCGTCTGATCACGGAGGACGATCTGGATCAGGCGGTCGCAGACGGCTGCGTGGAACTCTGGCAGCTCGCCGATCGGTTTGAAGTGACGGAGCAGTTCATGAAAAAGGCAATTTGCTTCTATACCTATGGAAATGTCGCCGCCGATCTGTATTTTTAGGAAGTACATAAGGGGTGTGAAAAAATGAAATTTGCAGATTTGGGCGGCGGATCGACGGTATTCGGTTTGATTCTTTTGCTGTTCGCGGCGATTGCTGCGTTTAATTTGGGCATTGGATGCCTGCTGACAATCGAACGAATTCTAAAAACATTTCACAGAAAAGGAGAATTATGGATGTATCTATACATTGTTGTAACTTCTATTGGTGTTGTTGTATTGGGAAAGGTTCTGTCGCGTTTATGATGAAATGGGGGTGATATCATGTCGAAGGATCACATGATGGTCGTCGGCTATGCGCGTGTATCAACAGATAACCAGCTCGAAAATTACTCCATCGAGGAACAGACGGAGCGGTTGAAGGCCTACTGTGCCGCCAAGGGCTGGGTGTTGCTGCAGATCTATGTGGACGGCGGCTACTCCGGCGGTAACACGGACCGGCCGGCCCTGCAAAATATGCTGGAAGAGGTGCGACACGGCCAGATCGATGCAGTCATTGTTTATAAGCTCGACCGGCTGAGCCGCTCCCAGAAGGACACCCTGACGCTGATCGAAGATGAGCTTCTGGCCCATAACACGGACTTCATCTCGATCAACGAGAACTTTGACACGTCCACGCCCTTTGGCCGAGCCATGATCGGCATACTTTCGGTCTTTGCACAGCTTGAAAAGGACCAGATTACGGAGCGCTTCACCATGGGCCGCATCGGACGCAGCAAGGCCGGTTATTTCCACGGCGGAGGAGCGCCTCCGACCGGTTATGACTATGTAGACGGGAAACTGATCGTCAATGAATACGAGGCGATCCAGGTTCGCAGGGCCTTTCAGATGATCCTGGACGGAAAGAGCATCAACGCCATCTATCGCATCCTGAATGCAGAGTATACGACCCGCTGGTCATCCACAAAGGTGCTCACTGTCCTGCGGAACAGCGTATATATTGGAAAGGTCCATTTTTTGGGCCAGGAGTATGATGGAATCCACGAGCCGATCATCGAAGAGGCTACCTTCGCGGAGGTAAACAGGATATTGAGAAGTTCTGAGCGTGAGAATCAAAAAACAACAGCACAGAAATCTCCGTTCCGTGCCGGGTATCTGCTGTCCGGTCTTGTTTACTGCGGGCGCTGCGGTGCAAGGTACAGCGCGAATCATGGATATTACAAATGCTACAGCCGCGCTAAAAGCAGCCGCGAGTTTGTTTTAGATCCGGACTGCAAAAATGACAACTGGAAAATTGAGGAGCTGGACGCGCTGGTGTGTGAGCAGGTCGACAGTCTGATATCAAGCCAATCTGCCATAGAGCGCGTCCTGCAAACAGCGGAGCAGGAAAAAACGGTACATATCGATAAAAGCAGGGTTCGGCGCAGAATTCAGGAGATCGACGGCCAGATCGAGAAGCTGATTGATTTGTATCAGATCAGCGCTATCCCAATGCATACCCTCACGGAGCGCGTCAACGCGCTCACGGCGGAGAAAAATGTGTTGCTGGAACAGATCAACGAACCGGATGAAATTCCGGCACGAGACCTCTGGGTGTCTGCAATCAGCAATTACCGGAACGGTTTCCGTGACGGTGACCTGGATAAACGCCGGATGCTGCTGTCCGGTCTGATCGAGCGCATTACGATTGACGGGCAGTCCGTTTCCGTATCTTGGCGCGTATAGTACAAAATTATATAGGCTATGCATATAGCATATATAATTTTGTAGCTCTAACCCGGCTTGAATAATTGTATTTTTCTTCGTGGTAAAAAAGAAGGGAGCGCCCGCATGGGCGTTCCCTTTTCTCCATACTAATTACTGTTTAAGCTGCTTGACGACCTGATCTGCGCCGGTCGCAGCCAGACCGGACGCGCCTCCAACTGCGGCCGCCGTAAGATAGTCTGTCGCCGGGAAATGCGGCATACCGATTCTCAGGGCCAGGATGCCGAGCACGATGCCGAACAGGCCGCAGATTACGGGAATCCACTTGTTGTCCAGCTTGGTCGCCTTAACGCCCAGGCCAATGATGTACACGATGGCCGTAATGGCCGCCACGGTTGCAATGCCAAAGTCCATATTATCACCCCCCTCTATTTCAGCAGCGCCGCCCAGGTATTCGCGCCGACGATGCCGTCGACCTCCAGGCCCTTGGCCGTCTGGAACTGTCTGACAGCTTTGTCCGTGCCGGAGCCGAAGTCGGCGTCCGCTCCATAACTGCCGCAGCTAATTGCGTACTTGTGAATCAGCAGCGTCTGCAGGCTGAGCACGGCGCCGCCCTTGCTTCCTTTTCGGATGGTTTCGACTTTCACGTCGCATTCCCCTTTCGTAGTCATGTTGGTGTTGGATGCGGCCCCGGACAGGTCGCCGTTGGACAGGGCCATGACCGTGTGGCCGCGCTCATAGACGAGGATGTCACCTCTCTTGAGATAGCGATCCGATGTCAGGTACTTGCTTTCGGTCAGGGCTGTGAAGGAGCCGGTAGAGGTGAATTTCTGCCTCATGTTCTGGGTGACCGGTGCGTTTCCGCTGGTGTATGTGCCGTCCATGTTGACGCCTGCCGCCTCGGCGCAGACGGTCATGAACGCGCTGCAGTCGGTCTCACAGTCGACCGTGATCTTGGACAGGTCCCAGTTGGCTTCTCTGGCCCTGGTTCGCAGGGTGTTGCGCTGATACTGGTCATAGCCGATGTGATTGTTCGCGCATCCGGCTTCGCAGGCCCTGGCCATGCGCTCTGCGACAGCCGGGTCTTTGGCCCGCAGCAGAACCGTCCAGCCGCGATTGTACCAGCATCGGGTGCAGACCTCGCCGCCGGTCTGGTCGCCGGCCTGTCCGCTGTTTGCTTTGCCACGCTCGTCAATGCTGGCGTGGCCGATGATGACTGCCATATGTATTCCTCCTTGGTATGTAATTATGGATTTAGTTCGCTTTCGGCTCAGAAAATTAACTACTCCGCAACCTCCACATACAGCCCCACCAGCTCC
>CALZCW010000001.1 GCA_945635805.1 uncultured Clostridia bacterium | reverse complement strand
CACCAACGCTAATGGAATCCACAAGAGCGATTGGCTACTCAATAGAGGCCGCTATGAAGGAAACACTATGGACAATTCAAGATGAAGCTGCCTTTGAAGCTTTCCAGAAAACAGGTGTGCTGCGTGCAAATCCAAGCCATCTGATATTTGGCGGTGAGTTTCAGTACGCTTACGACTGGATGGTAACCCAAATGCGTAAGCGTATTGGTGCGGCTCCTGTTGGAGTACAATATCCGGTCTGGGCATGGTATCAGTGGGAAGGCAAACGGAAACGTAGAGACCTTCGACATTCAGGCTATGCCAAAAGAGGAACGCCTATGGTGCAGATCACATTTGAGGCTGATAATAAGGACTTCCTGCTTTCTGATTTTGATGACTGGCACTCTGTTCTCAATAACTGCTATATTGCAGATAATGAAAAGGACTGGGATGACTTTTACGCAAATGACAGTGATTCCAGAACCGATAAAATCATCGCATCCTGGGATAAGGTTTTCGACCTAAACCGTTATGCACCTAACTGGGACCCTGAACCTGATAAACGCACCATTCAAGCGACGCTTTGGGAGGTCCGTATGTCCCAAGTGAAGAAAATGGAACACTTCATTGCGAAATAATGAACGCCCCGGTTCGGAAATAGAACCGGGGCTTGACCACATATTTGACCATAACCGGGTTTGGAGTACATGGAGACAGTGGAGACGAGAGTTTTAAAGAGCAGCTTTTCTGGAATAAAAGGTGCCAAAAAGGAGCGTAAAATGTTAGAAAAAAGTCCCGTCAGTTGTTTGGGACCACGAGGCCGCTGGTTCGAAACCAGTCACTCGGACCAAAGTCGCGGTTTTGACCGCAAACTCGAAGCCGCAGAGGGAATTCTGCGGCTTTTGCTTTGATAGGAGAAAGTATTTTGAACAGAAAAGAATTTAAGCGCTATATGCGGCAGGGCCTTGGCCGATGCGTCCTTACCTTGCGCAAGTCCGATAACATAGAGCAATACAGAGAGATTGTGCTCTGGGGTTGCCTGCATAACCTGTCCTACGACACGCAATGCGAAGGCACAAGAGCCGCATACATCTATCAGCTTGCTTCCTGTTTTCACGATGACGCATATTTTATTGCGCCGACCATTGATGCTTTTCAGAAGCTTCCGCGACACCTTGATTGGACGTTTTGTCACTTTTTCGAATTGCTCCGGCTGTTTGCCGAAAAGGGGAGCGTAGATGCCAAAAACGCATTGTATGAGAAATATGATGTTTCCTGGCTTCTCTTACCGTTAAGAGACGCTTCCGGGATTGCGATTGCGTACATTGACAGCAGAAATCTCAATCACAAAGGAACGCCCGAAAAGCTTAAAAGTCTTTTCGGGCGTTCCTCTTTGGATTCAGCTTTCATTGGCATTCGGGCAAACTGCTGACCGGGTCGAATGTGTCCGCGCACGAAAGACGGCTTGCTTATAGGGATGTGATAATAAACTCCCGCCGATGATGCTTTCTGTTGGCATAGCGGCATAAATGTGCTGTTTCTGCGCAGCGGGGAGGGGGCTGCCTTATATACGAACAGCGTTCAGCCGCTCCATTAGCATCTGCTTTCCCGTCCTGCACAGCTGCAAAGATTCGATCCATTGGAGCCAGCCGGAGAAGGTACGGATTTCTTTTGCAGCCTCCCACTGCATTTCCTTATACCAGTTATCCAGAGGGAGTTGAATGAAGCAGGCAAGAAGCCTCTCCCGGAGCAACGCGGAAGAGCCTTTTGGCTGCCAGTCTGCCGTCAGTTCGGCATCTTCTGCCGGAGCAAGCGTAAAGACCGCCTGCAGGCAGCGGTTTTTACGGATCAGTGCCCGCGCAGGCTTCCCGTTTACCCTCAGACTGCACGTGCCGTCCTCGATGTCTTTGAAATAGACGTGGTAGGTGATTTCTCTTGTGCTTCCGGAAATAAGAACCTTCAGCCGCCGGCTGTCGTTTGCTTCCACCATCTCAGCGGCAAAGCGGATTGTGTCCTCCCGGCCTTCCTGAAGCGCGTAGCTGCCGTTACCTGAGTAAACGAGGACGTCCAGTTTGTCCGGTTTCGCACAACTGTTTTCCGCTGCGGCGTCCAAAGGCAGAATGGTACCCGCTTTCGCAAATACAGGCATGGAACCGCTGTCACGATAAACGCTTATCCAGCGCCCGCCGGTATAGGTAAGGTTTGTGAAGAGGTCCGTCCAGACGCCCTCCGGGAGCCACACCTTTTTCTCTGCCATCCCAAGCTCCCTGGACCTCTCGGTGATTGGCGCGACCAGCAGGTCACCGAACAGATACTGATGATCTGCCTCATAGGCGGCATCTTCTTCCGGCCAGACGTAGTACATCGGGCGAATCAGCGGGGTTCCCTCGAGCGTATTCTTCCAGGAAGCACTGTAAAGATACGGTACCAGCCTGTGGCGCAGGCGGAACCATTTTTCCGCCATGGCCCGCATGGGCGCCGACAGCGTCCAGGGCTCTTTGGAAGTAACCTCGGCGGGGCAGCAGTGGATGCGGTTAATCGGGCTGAACACTCCGAACTGGAGCCAGCGCAGGTAGAGTTCCTCATCCCGCAGCCCTCTGTGGTGGCCGCCGATGTCGTGACTCCACCAGCCGTAACCCACGTTGGCCGCGGTGGAGGTAAAATAGGGCATATAGTCCAGAAACTCCCAGTCCATATGGATATCGCCGCTGAAACCGACGGGATAGCGGTGAGAGCCGAGCCCTGCATAGCGTGAAAGGATCAACCCCTCCCCATAGCGATGCGCGTGATCCAGATAATGGTAATGGTTCAAGGCCCATAGCGGATCCAGACCGGCCAGACCGGAGTTCCTGCCCTGCTGCCAGTCAATCCACCAGAAGTCGACCCCCTCCGCTTCCAGAGGATGATGAAGGACGTTCAGATAATGGTTGACAAACCGAGCGTCGGCAATCCGGAAGGGAACGACTTTCTTTTCCTCCGGATCCATGCCCATGCGCTCCGCCATCCGGTGGTAAGGCTTCTCATACCAACGCACGCCGAGGGCGGGATGCAGATTGAGCGCCGTATGCATACCGCGCTTGTGAAGCTCCTTCAGAAGGGCCGCATGATCCGGAAACAGCTTTTCGTTCCATGTGTAGCCCGTCCAGCCGTCGGTGCCCCCGTGGGCTTCATCGTCCAGACCCTTTTCGCGGATGCCGAAATCCCGGTCGATCTGAACATGATGCCAGTCCATGTCGATGACGGCGACAGAGATGGGGATACTGTCATCCGCAAAATTATCCATGAGATTGAGATATTCCTGCTGGGTATAGGGCCAGTAGCGGCACCACCAGTTGCCCAGCGCCCAGCGGGGAAGAACAGGCGTGGCGCCGCAGAGCCGGTAGAGGGCGTTTACCGCCGCCGGATAATCATGCCCATAGGCAAAGACGTAGACGTCCATCCCGTCGCCACGGGGAACAAGCGTTCCGTCGGGACGGAGGAGCAGACTGCGGGAGTCGTCATAGACTGCCGCGCCGTTTCTGGAGCAGACGCCCATGTCCAGCGGAATGTGCTGGCGGTCGTATTGATTCACCGAGGGATTT
This sequence comes from uncultured Clostridia bacterium, assembly GCA_945635805.1. Taxonomy (GTDB): domain Bacteria; phylum Bacillota; class Clostridia; order Oscillospirales; family Oscillospiraceae; genus JAZOXB01. The sequence continues at coordinate 28,302 of CALZCW010000001.1, read as the reverse complement.
TCACGCAGGTGGGAACCGTTCGTGTCCAGCGTGCTGCAGGTACCAAAAAGATTCTCTGCATTATCCAGCTTTGCGCGGGTGCCGTCGGAAAAGATGACCTCACTGTCCGAAAAGTTTGCCTTGTGGAGGATCAGCGTCAGGGCATCGGTCTGTACGCGCAGCGTGTTTTCGTCTGCCTGGTAGGTATAATCCACCGCGGGGAAATCCCGGTACCAGACGGCTTGCGTGGCCTCATCCGTAAAGCCGCCGCGCTCCACGCGGAACAGACGGTTTGTCAGAACGGTGATGCGATACGCCCCGTCCAGAATCATGTTCTCCCGGAGCGCTTTGGGGTGGGATGCGATCCGAAGATGGGGCATCAGCTCGCCTTCCAGTATTTCCAGCAGATCCCCAGTTACCTTCAGCGGATAGGAAACCCCCGCTGCTGCGGCGGCGCCACCCACCGCGGCCACCTGGCAGCCCAGCTTGAGCGCCGCCTGCACGCCGCTGACGGCATCCTCCACTACCAGACAGTTTTCATAAGGAATGCCAAGCGCATCTGCCGCCTTTTGAAAGACCTCCGGATCCGGCTTGGCATGGCTGATTTGACTTCCGTCAATGACGACGGAGAAGAAGCTGCGCAATCCGGTTTTTTCCAGAATCAGCGGCGCATTTCTGCTGGAGGACGCCACCGCAGCGGGAAGCCCCAGCTCATGCATCCGCCGCAGCAGCCGCATCACACCGGGAAGCAGATCCGCCTCTGTCATTGTTTCGAGAAGCTGAACATAACAGTTGTTTTTTTCTTCGGCGAAAGCCGCCAACTCGTCCTCCGTGAGCTGTGCGCCGCCCTGTGCTGCGATGATCCGCGCGCTGTCCAGCCGGCTGACCCCTCGGATCAGGTCGCCGGTGGCGGCGGAAAAGGGGATCCCCCATTTTTCGCAGGTTTGCTGCCATGCGGAAAAATGATAGCGGTCGCTTTCCGCCAGCACGCCGTCCAAATCAAAGATCACTGCTCCAATCATGCACCTTTACCTCGAATTTCCCAGTTTGTTGCCGGCGCGCCGTCCACGGTAAGTTCCGAACCGTTTGTTTCCACCATGATTTCCCTCTGGTTGACATAGTCATACCAGGTGTATCTCCCGTTTCCGGGAAACACAAGATACCACTGGTTTACAAATTCGTCGGTACCGTTGCCGACGTAGGAAGCAAGCATTCCGGTTTCATCCGTGTTGACCGGAAGAATCGTCCCTTCCCGAACAAATACGGGGATTTCATCCACTGCAGCGGGGATCAGGTGAATCCCCCCTTCATAACGCTCGCCGGTAAAGAAATGATACCATATACCTTCCGGAATGTACACCTCAATTTGCTTTGCGTTGGGCGTCGTTACAGGGGCAACCAACAGGTTTCTGCCCAAAAGATACTGAAACTCATATTCTGCCGCGGTTTTGTCCTCAGGAAAGGCATAGGCCATGCTCCGCATCATCGGCTCCCCGCGCTCGGAGGCCCATCTGGCCTCTGTGTAGATGTAGGGCAGCAGGTTCATTCTCAGATTGGCATAATACCGGTAGGTCTCAAGACAGGCATCGTCGCCCTTGCGCTGTGCCATGTTCCAGGGCGTTCTTGCCTGCGAGGGCGTCGGGTCGCCGGAATTCTCGGAATGAACCTGCATCACCGGGGAAAAAGCGGCCTGCGCCACGCTGCGCTGATAAAGCTCCGCCGAGGGAACATCCCCGCTGAATCCGGCAATATCCCATGCCACAAAGGGAATTCCGGACATGTTTGCGCTGAGAGAGGCGCGAATTGCGGATTGGAAGGCGGCGAAGTCCGAGTTCTGGTCACCGGTCCAGCAGAGCGGATGCTTCTGCATGCCGCTCCCGCCGGCCCGGCTGAAAGTGACCTTGCCGCCGGAGACTGCGTTTGCAAAGTCATAGTAGGCCTGGGCATAGAGGTCGGGATACGCATTGCGAAGCTCGTCGCCACGGGTTCCGTCAGAGGCTGTGACACTGCGGCCCCAGACAAATTCGCCGCCGTCGGTTTTGAAGCCGTCGATGCCCACGTCCTCCAGCAGATACCGCCGCTTCTCCAGGAACCAACTGGACGCCTCCTCATTTGTAAAGTCCACAAGCAGGGAATTGCCGAACCAGGTGCCGCCCGGCAGCCGGTAAATGCTGCCGTCATCGTATTTTAGGACGTATCCCTGTTCCACCGCGTAGAGCTGATCCCGCACGGACTGCGCCGTTGCATCCGTGGAGTATTTCAGCACCGGAATTTGCCATAGCAGACACCTGATTCCGTTACTGTGGAGAGCCTCCACCATCCCCTTGGGATCCGGCCATCGTCCGGTAAAGGTAAAATCCTCGTAACTGAGCGTCTCACCGCCTTCAGCCGTTTCAAAACGGGAGTCGTTAAAGGTGTAAAAGGTTTCCTCGTCGCTCCATGCTTCGATGACGATCACGCTGGCCGGTATCTCATATTTGAGCGTCGCCTCCAGTTGCTCCATAATCTCAGACTGCCTGTTCCATTCGTTTGCCGAGATCCACGGGCCAAAGGCCCATACCGGAGGAAGCGCGGCCTGCCCGGCCACGGCGGCATAGGAAGCCGCGATCTGAGCGTTGCTGCCGGTAAACAGATGAATTGGCAGTTCAAACGCTTCCGTGCCGCCCATGTCCACTTCAATCACACAGGCATTGCCCGTGTTGACCGTACACATTTCAAATCTGGAATAGTATGTGGAATCCACAAAGAGTCCGTACCGGTTGGGGACAAAATAGTACGGGACAGGCGTATAGGTTTCTCCTCGCTGGTCCTTATACCAGTTGACGCAGTAGGTATCCACTGCCTTTCCGCGCTGATCCAGCGAGTCGTATTTCATCCCGAAGCCGTAAAAATGATCGGATTCTTCCGCATCCAGCGTGAAGCGTACAGCCTGCACCTTCGATCCGTCCGTCAGCAGTTCAAATTTCTGCCCGCGCAGCAGCGCAAGGCCGTTTTCAAGGAGAGAAAAGCAGCCGTTGCCGTCCACCGCGAAGGCTGTGCTTCCGGCGGAAAGGACGGCGGGAAGCGGCTCCATCTCCTGACAGGCACGGTCAGACAGAAGAAGCCGGAACCCCTCCGCGTTAGACTGTACCGCGAGACAGGCGGACTTTTCCCCGGCCGTTCCGCAGATCAGAAGCTCCGTCTCAGAGCTTCGTACGCCGGTGGGCGTAAAGATCTCCCAGGAGGAGGTGCTGAAGCTGAACGGCCCGAGGCTTTTCAGGGCGACTCCGTCCTCACCGGCACAGATCATGTATTGCACCTGATCTCCGGATGCGGTACGGGGCAGCGTGCCGATATACTGAATTTTTTCAACGCCGTCGGTTTGAAGGTTTGCCCGGCGGCGGCAGGGAACCGGCTCCATCCGCTGCCCGTTTTTCGCCCATTCAAGCCAGAGTTCCTTCCCCTCCAGAGATTTTGCCGCTGCGATACAGATTTCCGTTTCCGTATCCGCCACGGGATCGCGCGGCGTGCGCTGCCACCAGACGGTGGGAACCTCCTTGCTGCCGTACAGGCTGTCCCAGCCGAAGGGGTCATGCATCAGCCCATCGGAGGGCAGACGGATGCAATCGGAGAAAAGCTCCTCCCATGCAGCATCAGGCTGCACGGGAGCGGTTTCTTTTTTAGAGGTGAAGCACGCGGTCAGAAAAAGCGCAATCAGGAAAAGCAGTGCGGTCAATTTCCACTTCATTGTTACTCACCCGTCAGTCCGGTTCGTTCGATGCTTTCCACGAACTGCTTCTGTACCAGGAAATACAGAAGAATCAACGGCAGGATTGTGAGCAGCGTGCCGGCGAGCCGGATGGATTCGTTCAGCGCGCCGCCGGTGCTGACGCCGACCGAGGCATACAGCTTGTTGAAACGCTCCACGAATTGCTGCAGATGCATGGGCAGCGTCGTTGCCGCGCCGGTTGAATACTGCGGAAGCTGTGTGGTGTCGTTCCAGATCCAGATAAAGGAAAACAGATATGTCAGCACCAGCGCAGGCTTTGCCATCGGCAGGGCAATTTTGAAGAACACCTTCAGCGGGCCGGCGCCGTCGATTTTTGCCGCTTCGTCGAGGGACTTTGGATAGGAATTGAAAAAGTTGTAGTAGATCAGAAGAAAAACGGAGCTTTTCACACCCTGACCCAGAGCGCTGATCAGATACACGGGCCAGATGGTGCCGATCATCTTATAGGAGTTGAAAAGCAAAAACCGCGGAATCATGGTGACCTGCGTGGGTATGAGGAAGATGAATACGGCCAGCGCCATCCAGAATTTTTTGCCCGGAACGCGGTATCGGGCAAGGCCATATCCGGTCAATGCCAGTGTAAAGGTCTGAAGACCGGCAGGAATGACCGTCATGATCAGGGAATCCTTTATGCCGCTCCAGAAATCCAGAGTTTTGGCCGCCTTGAGAAAGCTTTCAACGGACAAATGCGTCGGGATCCAGGTCACCGTCGCGTCCACCAGATCCTCGGTATCCATAAAGCTGACGGAAAGCATATACAGCAGGGGATAGAGAAACACAAAGCCCATTCCGGTCAGAATGAAGTAAGTCGTCAGCTTTCCCAGCCGGCTGTTTTCCTTTCCGCGGCTGCCAATCAGCCAGTAGGTCTTTCTCTGCCAGTAGGTTCGGTCTTTTTTCAAACTCATTCACTTCCTTTCCGCGGCTTCAGCAGCACGAACGCAATCAGAATCAGCAGCAGCAGGCAGAACGCATAGATCCAGGAAAGAACTGCGGCATAGCTGTAAGGACGGGCGATGTCGCGGATAGCCCCGACGATCTTCACATTTGTCGCATCGTCCGAAGCGGTTCCCATTTCGACAATCGTGTAAATCGTGTTCAGAAGGATGATCGGCCGCATATGTGGCAGGGTGATTTTCCAGAAGGCTTCCCATGCGGTTGCGCCGTCGATGGCGGCGGCCTCATACATATTCCGGTCGATCTTCTGCAGGCCTGCAAGAAATACAATGATCTGAACCCCGCAGAACCACAGAATTCGGACAAAGCTGTTCAGGAATGTCAGAAGGACGCTTGCCCAGCCATAGTCAAGCTCCATCAGGATGCTGCGGATTCCCATGATATCCATATTGATGCTCATGGCGGAGGACTCCGACATCAGCTCGGACATTACGGGGCCGGACATGATGACAACCGGCAGAAAGAATACAATACGATAAACCGTCCTTCCCCGGAACTTCCGGTTCAGCAGCAGGGCGATGACCAGAGAGAACACGACCACCAGAGGTGTTCCCATCAGCACATTGCAGACAGAGGAGATGAGCTTGGTCGGATACTCCGTATCCACCGCGAACGCCTGCCGGAAATATTCCCAGCCGATGTATTCCAGCCCGATCTCTCCGGGCTTGATCTGCACCTGATGAAAGCAGATTACAAGAGAGTAGATCAGCGGATAGGCGGTAATGGCGAAGAAACCGATGAGCCAGGGGAGAAAGAACATGGTTCCGGTGACGGTGCTGCGCGCGCGATAGCTCAGACGCAGGCGGCTTCTCCGAGCTTCTTTTTTCTGCTTTTTCATATTCTTAACCCCCAATCACCGAAAACCATCCGGCCTCGACCCGAATTTCACCGGCCGTCAAAGGTGTGTCTGTATAATTCAGGTAAATGCTGACGCCGTTGTCGTATTCCACCCGAATCAGTCCGTTTTGCAGACACCCATGCGATACGATGCTGTGCCCCCAGACCTTGCCAAGACCTTCCGAGACCGTCCAGTAAGCCTGCTCGATGCGGGGCTGCCAATCCGAAAAGCTGGTTGAGAAATACCGTTCCTGAGCGGTGTGATACAACTTGGTGCTGTCACAGCCCGTGACGATGAAGGCCGGAGCCAGACCGTATTCGATCTGCCGCAGCAGGCGTTCCGTGGAATAGGAGGAAGTGTTGATTGTGCTGCCGTACAATTCCACACAGCCGCTGAGAACAATCTGCAGAAAGGGGACACAGTCGGTTTCAAAGAGAATCTGGCTGTTTGCCGCGGGGAGGTCATACATTTTATCCGCATATTGCCAGAGATACTGATTCGGCTGGTACATGGCAATTTTTTGCCCGCTCGACAGAAGCTCTGCCATGGAGATCACCCTCTGCAGGCTCTCCGCGCGCGGCACCTCCTTGCCCGAGGTGAAATCGCTGTATAGCTTATTGGAAGCCTGCGCCAGCGCAAAGCCGGCGCCATAGTCTCTTTTTATGGCTTTTTGGATGCGCTGCTCTGCCTCCGTCAGACGATAGAGATATGTATAAGGGTACATCTGAGACGCGAGGCCGTCGATCCACCTGATCTCATTTCTGGACATGCTGTTCGCCGCTTCGGTCCTCAGCGTGATCTGGTCTTCGTTGGCGGTGACTGGGTCCAGATAGAGGGAGAGGGAACCGCCGGTATTCTGAAGCTCCTGTCCCAGCGTTTCCAGCTCCTTTCGGCTGCCCAGGGAAGATAAAAGCCTGCTTCCGCATTCGTTGTTTTTCGTATAGCAGCGCAGGATCATATCCAGATCGTCGATACCTGCATTCCGAAGCGACGCCCGGATTTCTTCTATCTCGGAAATTGTCGTGAAGACCTCCGTGGTATTCCAGAGAAAGTTCTCCTTCTTGTCTGCGCCCAGAACTTCAAGGCGGAGGGGAACGGCAGCGTCCGTGGGATTCAACGGCGTCAGAACGCCCTGCGAGATGAGCATTTCCCGATACATGACGGCCATGCCGTCATAGTTTGCCTGTGCGCCGTCCGTGAAATAGAAGGAAATCTTTGGAATGACGGCATTGGCCGCTTCCTGCGGGACATTTGCACCGGCGCCCTCCTTGCGGTTGATGTTCTTGACGTACTTCTGCCGGAATTCAAACCGCGCTGCCGCCCAGTTGTACGGGTTATTCGTCTGTGCCGGTGCTGCAAGAATGCTGGCATATTCCGCGCCCCCGTCCACCACCGCAAGGTACCCGTTCTGACCGGCGCCATGCACCATCCCGTAGACCGGCATCAGAGCCTGTGCCTCCGGACGGGCGGTGTTGTCTGCGGTGCTTGCCAGAGACTCGATCCCGTAGTCCTTCCCGTATATTCTCGCGGCATAGGTGGAGCTGTAATTCGCAGGCTGCCGGTAACGGATCAGGGCGCCGCTGCCGTCCGGAATCAGAATGTAGCCGTCCACCGAATCGGAATAGGAGCTGCCGAGAAAGGGAAGAAAGGTCATGGATTTCAGGGAGTAGCCGCTGTCATTGCACTTTTCGGCAAGCGAACCCTCCACCAGCTCCATGGAGATGCGGTCGTCCTCCCAGAGCACTCTGACCTGAAAGGAAATGCCCTGCTCACGGAATTCCACGCTGCACAGCAGACCGCTGTCCAGAAACTCGTACTGCGCGGCGCCGTCCTTACCGATGCTGACGCGGCTTTCAACGCCTTCGCTGTTAAAGCATTCGATCGAAACAAGACCGTTGCCATAGCAGCGCCAGGAGGAATTCAAGCCTTCTGCCTCACCGATCGGGAGCGCGCCCCACAGATACCCCGTGTGTTTATTGCGGATCCGCAGCGCGCCCTCCTCCCGGTTCAGAAAAATCTCAAGTTTGTCTGTTTCGCCGGCCTTTTCAAAGCCCTCGGCTGTGAACTGGCTTTTTACTTCCTCTGTGGAAAAGGGATGTACCTGCCTGTTGGAGTTGGCTTCCAACAGACCTCCCGCCGTGAAAGACGCCGCCGGAGAGGGGTCCCTGCGGTTCTCTTCCACAGCAAGTACGCTGAGCAGCATTGCTCCGGTCAACAGGAGCGCACCGATTCTGACGATCCATTTACGAGAACACACGGTAACGCACCTCCTCAAAAACTTCGGAAAGGAAGGACAGCAGCTCTCTCCACAGAATGTAGAGTATGATTGCAGCCAGAATTGCCACCACCATAAAGAAAAGCGTCAGAAGAATATTGGCGACGGTTTTCCGCAGGTTGTATACATGCGCTTCCTTGATGCTGATGAAAATCAGAATACCGGTATAACCCAGAATCAGGAAGGCGAGCAGACGGTATATGAAGATTTCCGTCAGGGTGAACGCATGGGAAAGCAGCGTCAGGATGGGCCAGCAGAGGATAAACATGGACAGACAGTAGCCGAAGGCCACGTAAACCGCCCGAAAACTGCCCTCGCCGTCATGGATGGAGCTGATCAGATAGCTGCCTGCCAGAAACAGGACGGAGGGGACGATTACAATCAGCAGGATCGCAAACGGATCGTTGTAATAAGAATACCCGCCGCCAAAGACAAAGGATGTCAGACCCCGGCATACCATATAGACGAGCAGCGCCGTGAGATAAAGGATGCTTGCAGCCGTTACGCTGCCCCTTTGACCGATTTTCAGATAGTAAACGCCGTCGATGGGATGCCGCAGGAAGAAAAGAACATCGGTTGTCAGTTCCCGCAGCAGGCTGTGCCTGCCGCAGCACCGCGCGTACCGCTCCGCAAGGGCCTCTTTCCATTCGTACCGCTTTTCCAGCAGACTCAGGATCAGACAGAGCAGCGCAAACAGAGCCAGACCGAGCAGAATCCACTTCATATTGGCTCTCATCCATTCGCTTCGGATCTCCCAAAAGCAGTCCGAATAACCGGGCGCGTACCGGATTGCTTCAAAATGCTCTGCCGCTTCTTCATACCGTCCCAACTGGAACAGAGCCTTTGCGAAGCCAAGATTGGACATGTAGGCGGCGGGATTCATCCGCAGGATTTCCTCCCATGCGGCGAGGCTTTCTTCATAATGCCCCTGCCGGAAATCCGCTTCGGCCCGATGCAGCAGGGCGGCATACTCCGTCGGATACCAGAGCTGAATCACGTTGCGTTCCTTGTCCAGAATATAGAGGTTTCCTGCGTCGTCCGCTTCTATGGCGCTTACAACCGCCGTCAGGCCGTTGCGGTCCGTTTTTTTGGCCTCCCCGCCAAACTGAAGCAGGAAGTCGCCCACCTCATTGAATTCGTCGATCCAGCCGGTGCTTGTGACCGCATAGAAGGTGCCGTCCGGCAGGACGGTGACGTCAACATAGTTCTCAAAGCCCCAGATACTGTCGTCCGCAAAAACATTGACTCCTGCCATGTTCAGCTTGCGGACGGCGTTGTCCTTGTCGTTCTGCGTTATGGAGAATACCATGTCAGAGTCGGAAACGTCCAGCGATACGATGTTGGGCGGCGTCCGGAAGGTCATTTTCGATTTCTGCTCTTCCGTGTAGAAAATCTTCTGAAACCATTCGACGGCGCTCAGCCCCTTCGTTTTGTTCGCGCCGAAGAAGCCGTTAAAGCGGCCGTTCTTATCGAACTGCAGGATGCCCTCATAAGTGCCCTCGCTGATGACAAAGAGGTTTCCGTAGCTGTCGAGATCTACCTTTTGCGGCTTATAGGGACTTGTTCCGTAGTAGATTTCCGGCGGACGGGTCAGACAGCGGGATACGCTGTGGTCCGGCGCAAAGATTACGACCTGCTCCGCTCCATAATCCGCAACGTAAATATATCCGTTCGCGTCAACGCTGACGCCGGTCGGCTTGACCAGTTCATTTTCACCGAAGGTGTCAATCTCTCCGGTATCCATCGAATAGACAACAATCCGTTTGTTGCCCGTATCTGCGATATACAATTCCCGCCCGCAGAGGAACAGATCCTCCGGGGAGTTCAGCCCGGCCTCAAGAAGATAGACGCCGGCGGGCAGGTAAGCGTCCATGGTGGGAATAAAGTCTGAGCGGTCGGCAGAGAGCGTGTATGTGTAGGAGGTTCCTTCCACCGCATGCGCGGGAAGCGCGTTGAGAAGGAATACAAACAGAAGGCATATGCACAGCAGTGCCGCCGTTAGGCGTTTTCGTTTCACAGCGCAGCCCTCCCTACTTCATACCGGAATGGGACATGGTATTCATGACCCGGGACTGGAGGATGATAAACAGAATCAGATTCGGCAGGAACATGATCAGTGTTGCCGCCGCCTGCATGCCCAGCCCGGCAACCGCGTTGCCTGCGAGCTGGCCTACCATGGCGTTCGCATTGCCGGAGGACTGCGTCAGCGTGGACATATAGAATGAAAAGCTTTTCAGGGCCTCATTGTTGATATAATAGTTGGACGCCTCCATGCTGTTCCAGGAGGCCTGGAAGGCGAGAATCGCGACGGTTGCCAGCGTGGGCTTGATGTTTGGCAGGACGATTTTCCGCAGAATGTAGAAGTCGCCTGCTCCGTCCAGCCGGGCCGCCTCGATCATCTCGTCCGGCAGATCGTCGATGAACTGCTTGACAAGATACAGCCCGACGGGCATGGCAAGCAGGGGGATGATGTGAACCCATATGCTGTCAACCAGCCCCAGACGGTTTATGATGATGTATCGGGGGATGGCGACTGCGGCGGAAACGAACATCAAGGCAGCTTCATTGATGCCGAAGAGGAAGTTTTTCAGACGGTAGTTCTTCTTGGACATGCAGTAGGCCGCCATGGTCGTGATGATCAGGGTAAAGAATACGACTGCCAGCGTGGTCAGAATACTGTTGAAGAGATAACGGCTCATGGGGATTGCCTTGTTGGCAGAGGTTGCCATGAGGTTTTGAAAGTTCTGAAGGGTCGGACGCAGAGTATAGAATTTCGGGGGATAATTGAGCAGCTCATCAAGCGGCTTGAAGGCGTTGAAGAAGATGAATACGATGGGAAGCCCCATCAGGATCGTAACCGGAATCAGATACAGGAAAAACTTGATCTGGGAGCGGTCAAAATGCTTTGGATTGATGCCGATAATCTGCAGGCGTTTGGATCTTCTCATACCGTTCACCCCTTTTCCGCGAAGAGCTTCTTGGATATCTGAGACACGCCCCAGACGATGATCAGAAGGATTACCGAGAGTGCCGCACTGTATCCCATTTCATAACGGACAAAGGCATATTCATCCGCGTGGGTCACCAGAAGCTGTCCGGCGTAGCCGGGCGTCGGATTTGCGCCGGAAAGCTGGACGCCGATGCTGCCGTTCTGAAAGGCGTTTACGATTGCCATGATCGCACCGAACATCATGTGGGGCTTGATCGCCGGGATTGTGATATAAATGATCTCCTGAATCCGGTTTTTGACGCCGTCAATATGGGCCGCCTCGTAAAGCTCCCTGTTGACGTTCAGGATGCCTGCCAGCATGGAGAGAAAGCCGATGCCCATGCTGCTCCACAAAGAGACGATAATCATAATCACCATCAGATATCTGGAATCCGACAGCCAGGTGATCGGGCTTTGAATGATATCCAGATTCAGAAGGAGGGCGTTCAGATATCCCACCTTGTCGCCCGCAAAGAAAACCTGCCACACGGTTGAGAGCATGACGCCCGCGGTCATGGAGGGAAGGTAGAGTACAATTGCCATGACCGTCCTCGGCCCCTTGGGAATCTGCGCCAGAGACCAGGCAAGGAAGAAAGAAAGAACATAGCCGCCGACGCCGACGATGACGGAGTATACGATGGTGTTTGGGATCGCATATTCCGTAAAAGTATTGTCGTTGGTCAGAATGTTGATATAGTTCTCCAGACCTATAAAATTGGGCTTTTCTATGGAGTTGAAGTCCGTAAAGGACAGGGCAATGGCAAGAATTACGGGGATGACAATAAAGAGCAGGAACAGTATTACAAAAGGTGCCTGCATATAGAACACGGGGTGGCGGTTGAAGTGCTTTACCAGAGGGGATACGGCACGCCGGAGCGGATGCCCCGCTTTTTTCTTCTCCTTTAATTTCAATGCCCTTCCTCCTCTCTTTCTGCAATCAGGTCATCAATCAGATGGATGTTATAGTCCCGCAGCCGGTTTCCGTCCTGATCCAGATATCCGAATTCGGTCAGCTTTCGCTGTATTTCGCGGTTGGAGGCGAGTGTCGCCTCATCAATGCGCGCCTGGAAAGGCTCGCCCTGTGTTACGATGGCAATCCACGCGTTTGAGACCTCGCGCTCCAGAATGTAGCTGGCGGGATGGCGCAGCGCCTCCTTCTGCCAGGACCACTGTTCCAGAATGATCTTTTTATGGGCCAGCGGATAGGACATACCCGCCAGCGCAACATGATTGCCTGTGTTCCAGATGTAATCGGAGCCGTATTTCATTTGAAGCTCCGTCGCGTATTTAAGCTGCGTGTCCGAGGACAGCCACCACTTCAGAAAACGGTATGCCTCATCCTTTTTGCGGGTATTTGCAAAAATCATGGAGGAGGTTGCGTCGGCGGACCAGTAGCGGCAGATGGTGCCGTCCGCCTGCTTTGTCCCCGGAACCAGAGCAATTTCCCAACGGCCGTTCAGCTCCGGCGCGCCGACCTGAAGCTGGAGATAGGTGGAAAAGCCGGATACGCCGATCGGAACGCTGCCGGAACGGAAGGCATTGAAGAAGTTGGGAATATTCTGCGCAAGGCCGTAGACCTGATACAGGTCTATCATCTCCCGAAGACCCTGAAGGGTGTCGGGATCTCCAAAGTTGGAGGAAAAGCCGTCGTCGGAATAGTAGTCGCCGCCATTTTGGAAGATAAAACCGCCGGTGGCCTCAAAGCTCTTGTAGCCGACGTTGTTTGCCAGCGGCAGATTGAAATTCATGGCGTTCCGGTGCAGCACCGGCATCATGGCCTTGACGTCGTCCCAGGTCTGCGGCACTTCCAGCCCAAGATCCGCCAGGATGTCCGTGCGGTAAAACAGCACATAGAACTCCTGTGTCTCGCTGGCGCCGTACACACCGTCTTCATAAGCCATGGGCGACAGCGCCTGAAGATTGTATTCCGCTCCATACCAGTCCAGAAAATCATCGAATTCCAGCAGATTCACGGCCATGCCGCGCATCGCAAATTCGGCGGGGCGGTAGTAGCTCAACCCCAGCGCGATATCCGGATTATTGCCGGTGGAGTTTGCGAGCGTGATCTTCTTTTCGTCCGGCATGATCGAGAAGCTGACCTCGATTCCCGTGTCCGCTGTGAACTGATCGGCAGTCAACTGCCGCAGCACTTCCACATACTGGGACGGCTTGTTGACCCATACCGTCAGAGCCTCCGCCTCATTTTCCACATCCACCGTTTCATTCATGTTGTCAGAGAAGGAATACAGGAACTGCTTGATGCCGGTAGCTACGCCCGAGAGAAGGCCGGGCGTAGGGGAGGGCAGTTTTTCGCCGGCTCCGTGCAGATAGATGCAGTCCAGACTCAGGTTCTGCTCATAAATATTCGTCAGGGTCAGGGCGGCAAGCTGTGCCGCCGAGCTGGAATCGTCGCTGAGAAGGCTCAGCTTGTTCGGGATTTCCCGCGGCTTTTCCGCCAGCCGCTCCAGATTCTGAACTGCCAGCATCAGATCGGAGACATAAGCGGGCTCCATTCCGCCGATATCCTTCAGCGTGTCATAAACCGCAGTCAGCCGGGCCGACCAGCCCTCGAGCCGCTCCAGAATATCCGGCATATACTGCAGGATGTCCCAGGTGCGGTTGGTGTCAACCCCCGCGCTTTCATTGGAATTATTGCCCTTAATCCGCTTCAGCGCAATGCCCGTGTCGTTGATCTCATTCACAACGGCCAGCAGCTCCTGATACGGGGCTTCCATGGGCCCTGCGGTGACTTCCAGACAGATGACATGAATCCCGCGCGTCAGATATACGCCTGTATCCAGCGTTAGATTTTTATATGTATTGATGCCGGTATACGGAAAGCCCACGTCCCGCAGTTCCGCATACGGCACTTTGCCGTCGATTTCAATGGTTCGATAAGCGCAGCCGCCGGTTTTCTTTGGCTGGCTGTATTTGAAGCTCAGATAGTAGATTCCGTCCTCGGGAGCCTCTGCTTCATAGTAAAGCTTTTGCCCCATGCCCTTGTTGGATTCGTCCGCAGTCGCGTTGATCAGCTTTACATAGGGGCTCTGGGGAGAGACGGAAACATTGGGAACGTTGGTTCCCCGAATGGAGCTGTCGCTCTTTGCTCGGTAGTCTTCACCCTGAAGAGTGAGAAGCTCCCCTGTATAAGGAGTGTCGGAGGGCAGAGCGGAGAGATATTCGGAATAGGAAAGGTCCCGCTGGGGTGCGACCGCGTAAATCCCGTACAAAAGAAGTCCCTGATTCTGAGGGCGGACGGTGATTTCCACCTCCCCGGCGGGCAAGTCGAATAACAGCGGAATACCGGAAAAAGACTCGTATTCCCTCAGGAAGGAGGCGGCATAGGGGAGCTGATACTGCTCCGGCAGCACCTCGTTTCCGTAGCGGTCTGTTTTGATTTGCTCAATGTCATCGGCCCACAGGAAGGAAAGCGTGCTTGTGAATGCTGTGTTTCCTACCGTGAAGTCGACTAGGTTTTCAAAAAGGTTCTTCTCCGGAGCGGCATAGACGGCGGCAAGGCAGTAGGTTCCCGAAGCGCTCAGACGCAGCGAAACCTGCTTTGTCTCCTCTGCGTTGATCCGCAGGCCGTCTGGAAACTCTGTTCTGGCGCTGACCGCATTCTGAAAGTCAAGCTGACCGGCAGCCATTTCCTCATCAGAAAGCAAATAGGTTCGGCCAAGCATATCCTCCGTGTGCAGGCCGGCGGTTTCCTGATGGACGACCACCGAAAACACTGCCAGCACCACAAGGCAGAGAATGAGCAATACGCCTGCTATGATGAAAATGGTACGTTTCATAGATGCGAACCTCCCCGGATACTGGGTATCCCCGCACGGCAGCCGGGTGACCGGCTGCCGTGCGGGTTTTGAATGGTGAAAGACAGTGTTCAGCTTACTTTTTCGTTGAAGATTTTAAGCTGCTCCTGGAGCGCCGCGTTGACGATGGAGTCGATCTGGCCGGCCACATCGGCGGCATTGGCCTTGCCTTCGCGGACGGAGTTGAGCATGGACCAGACTTCGTCGTTGAAGATGTTGTTGTAGCCGGGGATAATCTTATTGATGTCGCCGCGCATGGAGTGTTCCAGACTCTTGTAAAGAGCCATCAGACCTTCGCTGACATTGGGAGCCTGCTCAAACTTCGCAAGAACATCGGGATGCTGGGTGCAGGGAATAAACCAGGTCTTGATGAGCTTGGTGTCTTCGCCGGCAGTCTGACCGTCGACACGGGCCGCGAAGATATCCAGCCGCTGCATATTGCCCTCAACGCCGTAGGTCAGCCATTTCAGAAGCTGGAAGGCTGCATCCGGGTCGGCGCAGGTGCTGGTGAGGTAGGCGCAGTCCACATGAATGGGGGTGTAGGTGGGGGTGTTCTCATCCACACGCGGATAGGGCCAGTAATCCCAGTTGACCTGGCACTCGGCACGCATCCAGTTGTCGTTCCAGGTGGCGTTGGTGCACAGCAGAGCCATGCCGTTTTTGAAGGTGTAGTGGTTGTCGTCCTTGCCGGCTTCGCCGAATTTCGCGACATACTCGGAATCCATGGAGGTGGTGCCGTCCTCATTCTTGGGGAAGCGCATCGACCATGCCTCCAGGCCGGGGATCGCCCGCAGCTCGGCGAGCTGATTCATGGCGGGAACCCACTTGTTGGTAAAGTCAAAGGATTGATTCACATAATCGTATGCCGGATAGAACAGGCCTTCTGCCTGCGCGGAGTAGACCTGATCCCAGTCCTCGAGGGTGGCTGCGGCACAGGTGTCGGCAGTGATCGCCTTCTTGCAGATGTCGATGAACTCATCCACCGTCCAGTCATAGCCGGGCTTTTCAATGTTCAGCGCCTCCAGCATATCCAGATTAATGGTGATACCCATGGCGTTCATCTGGCAGGGCAGGGCATACAGCTTTCCGCCGTAAACATAGGGGTCGGTCATGCCGCTGGGAACATAGGCCGCTTCCGGATCCGCGTCGAAATACTCATCCAGAGGCATGACGAAGCCGCTGGCGACCTCCGGCGCGAAATCGTTCCAGTCCAGCCACATGAGATCGGGCATGCTGTTGGCGGCGGCTTTCTGCGTCAGGTACTCGTTGAATGCACCGCCGGTGGAGCCGGGGAAGGGCTCTTCCACGACTTCAATGTTGGGATACTGCGCGCGGAAAGCCTCAAGGACAGGCTGAATCTCCGCGATTTCCGCTTCCGGATATGCGATGGTAACAGAGCCTTTCATCTGATACACATCGTCCTCCGGAGCAGTGGACGGAGTGTCGGACGTCTTGGGGTCCGAGGGATTGTCGCTGGCCTTTGTGTCGTCGGGCTGGGACGTTGTCTGGCAGCCCGCCAGAACACCGACAGCAAGAATCAGGGCCAGAAACAGTGCTAACAGGGATTTCCAGTTCTTCATTACGTTTTCCTCCATTTTTTAGATTTTATTATCAACCCCTCCGGTCTTATCCGGCGGACAGACATCCGTTTCCCGGGCCGGATGCCGCCTGCGGGGCAAAAGGGGTTAATGACAAAGAAACGATAGCGGTCAACCTTCGGGAATGACCTCAGGAGCGCGGTTTTTTCTGAGCACAATCCGATAGGGGATGCCTTTATAACGGATCCGGTAGCGCATTTCCTCTATCCCCGCCGGCAGACGGTTTTCAACCGCCGGAGCGCCGGAATCTACGGACAGGCCGCCGAAGCCTAGGACGAGAGCCTGCCATGTGGCGCCAAGAGAGGCGGTGTGAATTCCTTCTTTGCCGGTATTCTGCATGACGTTTTTCAGATCGAGAAACAGAGATTTTTCAAAATACCGGACAGCCTGCTCTTCGCGGCCCAGCCTTGCGGCGAGCAAGGCGTGAATTCCGAAGCTCAGGGTGGAATCGTGCAGGGTTTTGGGCTCATAGTAATCCCATGCGGCCTCAATTTCCTGCCTGCTGAACTTTTCCGGACAGAGTGCCATGTACATCAGCACAGCCGGCTGCTTCAGCACCTGATACCGCTGGAGACGATCGAAGCCGATCTTGTGGTAAAGCGGCACGTCGTCGTCTTTATGGGCCTGAATATCCAGAGGCTCCAGCAGATCAAAGGTTGCGTCCTGCTTCCAGAGGGAGTTTTTTCCGTCGCAGCGGAGCACGACCTTTGCGGAGATATCGCGCCACTTTTCGCTCTCCTCCGGCCGGAAGCCTGTTTTATCCGCCAGAGCCTCCCATACCTGCGGATATGCTTCCTGCATCCACTGCACGGACGCAGCGGCCAGTGTCAGGTGATCTCTTGCGAGGCTGACCGTGTAAAAGTCATCGACCGTCACACCGCAGTATTCATCCGGCCCCTTGACAAAAAGAAGATGGTACCGGTCCTCTGAAGCGGAATAGTTGAAACGGTCTACCCAGTACCGTGCCGTCTGCAGAAGCATCTCGGTGCCGCAGTCCCGCATAAACGCTTTGTCTCCGGTCAGCGCGGCATATTGTCCGATGGCATACGCGATGTCCGCTGTGATGTGAATTTCGCAGCAGCCGGTATCCCAGGTTCCGCACTGCTCAAAGCCGGTATCTGAGGACATCCAGGAATACCGGGCGCCTTTCGCTGAGAATCTGGCCGCGCTTTCCACGGCATCCGGAAGCGTGTGATAGCGGTATTCCAGCAGGGTTCTTGCCGCATCGGGCTGTGTATAGGCAAAAAAGGGGAGCATGAATATTTCCGTATCCCAAAAGTAGCAGCCCTTATAGCGCCCATGGGTCAGCCCTCTGGCGCCTATGCTGGCATACGGGTCGCCGTAAGGCATCGCCTGCATGAGCTGGAAAATGTTATAGCGGATGGCACCCTGCCACTCATCGTTGCCGGTGATCTGGACATCCGAGGCTTCCCAAAGCTTTGCCCATGCTTCGGTGGATTCCTCAAGAAGCCTGTCAAAGGTTGTCGAGCCAAGTGCTTCGGCCTTTTTCCTGACAAGCTCCTCAGGGTCGCCGTCCCGGAAGGAGGCTACGGCGACGCGCTTCTCGCAGGCCCACGCCGTTCCCCGGACAAGCTGTGCGCGGAGCGTTGTGGTTATGCCTTTGCTGCCGGCCGTGGTTTCACCGCTGCCTTCGCCGCTGAGAAGATAGACCTGAGCGATCCGGCGGCGGGAGATTCCCGTCTCTGCGGTCAGAATGCCGCCGCCGGGAATGGCTTCCGTCCGTACATCGGACCAGATTTTTACGAACTCCACATTCTCCGTGAGCTGATCATCCGAGACCGGCAGATTTTCCACAGACGCGTCAAGCCCGCCGGACAGCTCCAACGGCCCGCTCCAGTTGAGCGGCGTCAGCCGGATGCGGATCGCAGCCGTATGGTGATCCGCCATACTCAGAAACTTCTCCTGTTTCACATGGGTTCGGTTTCCGGCCGGATCTTCCAGTATGTATTCCCATGCGGCCAGACCGCAGCGCAGATCCAGCGTTTGCACGAAATCCGATACCGTATGCGCTTCGCTGTCGATTCCGTTCAGGTGGAATTGTATGCCCGAGAAATCCGGATGATTTACCAGATCCGTAATGCCGGGCTTTACATATTCATAAAAGCCGGCCAGAAATGTGGAACGCCAGGCCGGATGTTCTCCCCGTTCATCCGGCCGGTAGCCCCGGGTACCCATGTAGCCGTTTCCAAGAGAAAAAATGCTTTCCCGATAGGAGCGGCCGACAAGATCCCGGCTTTCAATACGCCATGGAGTGATTCTCAATCCGCTCAAGTGTCCACCTCCTTCTTTTTTCTGCCTGTGAAGGCAGAGTCGATGGCATAGGCCAGAAAACCGGCACAGGTGGCGAACGCCTCTCCCGTTGCGCTTTCTCCCGTATATTCATCGACGCTTTCGCAGGCAATTCCATTGTCCAGCTTGCAAAGAGCCAGATGCTTTCCGGCCTCCTCCTGTTTGCCGGAGAGCAGGCTGTTCGCAATGCTCAGCACCCATGGATGCGGAGCGTGTGGACAGCCGATCTCCGCAATCGGGCAATCCGCAAAGGAGTAGGGGTAATCCTTCCTGCGGATGACGTCCGTGGTGTGCCTCCAGATTTCGTCATCCTGACTGCAGAAGCCATAGTGCGGCAGCAGCAGGAGACTTCCGGGAGGCTCGTCATAAATATCCCAGTTGCCCTTCAGATCCACAGACCAGGCAAACATTTTTTTGCCGTCCTTTTCCTTGACGCAGTGTTCATGGATTGCCGCCATGATTCTATCCGCTTCCGCTTCAAGTCCGGCATATTCAGGATAATAGCGCGCCAGCTTCCGGAGTGTATACCAGACCAGCACGTTGTCATAGGTCAGATACGGATAGACCCGCAGGTCGTCCGTGGGCTGGAGAAAGGTCTCGTACAAAGCCACGTCCGGATGACGCCGGCTCTGAAGGCGTTTCAGGATGCAGCGCAATCCGTCTCTGATGTAGTGCTTCTGCAGGAGTGCGGTGTTGCCGGTATACTCCACATAACGCAGCAGAGCGATTGCCGGCGCGCATAACTCATCCATCTCGAAACCCGGCTCCAGCAGGGTGCCGTCAATAAAGCGGCTGTGGATGCCGACGTTGCGGATCTGGCGGGTGAATACATAATGGAGCATTTCCTCCGCTGTTTCCGGATCCGCCAGCAGAATTGCCGGGAAGCTCCAAAGCAGGCTGTCGCGATCCCAATAGGCCGCGCTGACATAATATCGGGGGCTTCGGGAGGTGACCAGCACGAATTCTTCCGTGTCCAGCGTTTTTCCGCCGCCAAAGAAGTAGCTGAAAAACAGGTTTACGTTGAGAATCTCGTCCAGAGCGGGGCTTCCCACTGACCGCTCCCGCTCAGCCAGCCAGTTGACTGTCTTTTCCAGTTCCGCATCGAAACCCTGACGGAGCATTTCCTTGGCAGAGGTTGCCGCTGCAACTTCCTCAAATCCGAGCCCGAACCAGATGCAGATCTCCAGGCTTTCCTCCGGCGCGACAGGCGCAGAAAGCTCCAGACAGTAGTGAATCTCGTCGCCCTGTTTTTCAAAAGAGGATTGAATGGGGCATTCGTCGGGACACTCGGTATAAATCGGCGCAAAGGCGAACAGGGAAAGCGCGGGTCGAAGATCCATCACATGACAGTGGTTCCAGCCGCTGGGATAGAGGTTTTTCCGGATCTCGACCGGTTTGCTTTCGTTGACGGAGTGCTTTGTTTCCACCCATGCACCGCGCAGGCCAAAACGGACCGTTGCTTCCTGCCCGTGATTTGTGATCCGCAGGCGGTAGCCAAAACCGCGCTCATCGATGGGAGCCAGAATCACCCCGTCAAGCTCCATCTCTTCCGCGGTTGCGGAAAAAGTCGGAATCCAGTGATGCATCCGATGCCATTTCAGATTCGCAAGCGGCATTTCCTTCTGATTGACCTGCAGAAATGGTTTCAAAAGGGGCTTTTCGCCGCTGCCGCACAGCTCGATCATTCCCTTGGCTCCCATGTGCAGGAAGCTCAGGCCCTCGATTGCGCCGTCGGACTCCCGAATCGTAGGCAGGGAAACATACTCATTGCCGGTCACATAGTAGTTCATAGCTTCTCCTTTCTCACGCCGCGGACGGCTCTGCCAAACAGGCTGCCATCGGTAGCTCCGTGGTCGCGGCCATCCAGCCGGAAAACGGTGACAGGACAGGAGAGCCTGCCGCCGATGGTTTCCTCTTCCCGGTTCCAGGTCAGCGTCATATCGTTGCCCAGTTCATCCCGGAACACGCCCGTCCCCTCCGCACCGTAAAGCAGGAAGCAGAGATTCTCGTATCGTTCAAGGTTGTTGGACACGGCGCCGTCCATATCCGGAGTACCCATGCACAAGTTTGCGTTCATGTTTACAGGGATCGCCGTGCCGCCGCGGACAAAGACAGGGATCCGGTTCAGAGGACAGGGGCAGAATACCGTCTGCTTTCCGCGAAATTCCTCTCCGGTCCAGAGATCGAACCAGCTTCCTTCCGGCAGGTAGACGTCGCGGCCGGATGCGCCTTCCGAAACGACGGGGGCAACCAGGAGCTGCCGGCCGAACATGTATGCGTCCTCTATGTCGCGTACCGATTCATCCTCCGGATAATCGTATATAAGATGCGCCATCATGGGCCGGGAGGCCTCGCTGCAATGCCGCGCCTCCTGCCAGATATAGGGCAGCAGATTCATGCGAAGGTTGGCAAAAAACCTGTAAACAGGAACGATCCTGTCGTCCCGATTGGCCTCCGCCATGTTCCACGGACTGCGGTCGTTATTCCAGTGATTCCGCTCCACCATGTAGTACTGTCCGCCCCTCGGCTCGGAATGAAACTGCATCACCGGGGCGAAGGCGCCGAAGGCCGCGCTGCGCAGATACAGCTCTGTCGTTGGGAAATCCCCCGCAAAACCGCCGATATCAAAGCCCCAGAAGGGAACACCGGACAGTCCGAGAGAAAGACCCGCTGTCAATTGTGCTTTCAGCTCGGAGAACGTGGAAAGCTGATCGCCGGCCCAGTGGATCGGGAAGCGCTGCGCCCCAGTGTAGCCCGCCCGGCTGAAGGTGACACCGCCGCTGTCCTTCAGCAGCGCATGATAGGCACCCTCATACAGATTCGGGAAATCGTTATGCGCCTCGGCGACCCTGCGGCCGTCCGCAAAATATACGTCCGGGTCAAAAAGAAATTCACCGCCGTCGGTTTTGAATCCCGACACACCCAGCTCCTCCACCAGATATCTGCGGCAGTTGAACCACCATTCGCATGTTTTCGGGTTGGTAAAATCGGGAATCATGGAATTGCCGAACCACATTTCCGTGATCTGGTAGGGGCTTCCATCCGCATTTTTCAGGCACAGTCCGTTTTCACGTGCATATTCCCAATCGAGATCCAGTTGTTCCCCATGCGGCGCCGCTTCATATTTGATGACCGGGATCTGCCACAGGATCAGCCGCACGCCGTCGGCCCGCAGTGTGTCGCAGAAAGCCTTGGGATCGGGCCATTTTCCGCCCTCCGGAAAGGTAAAATCGCTGTAACGGAGGGGCCCTCCATCCTTCCGGGGCCGGTATTCTGCGTCATTCCAGATGTAGAAAGTTTCCTCATCGCTCCACGCCTCCAGCACCATGACGGTGGCGGGAATTGCGGTTTCCTTCATTTTCCGAAGCTGCTCCAGTGTCTCCTTCTGGGTGTTCCAGCCGTTGGAGGACATCCACGGACCAAAGGCCCACTTGGGAGGCAAAACAGCTCTTCCGGTTTCGCCGGCGTAGGCTTCCAGCAGCTCCGCGGGTGTTCCGGTGTGGACCGACGCCTCATAGAGTATGCCGCTTCTCGGGCAGACCGCAAATAACTCCATACCAACCCAGCCGTCCCCCGCAGGCGCGGTGAAATCAAAGGAGGAGGGGTAGGTGTTTTTCTGCAGGAAGCTGACGCCGGAATCCGTGAACAAAAAGGGAATTGGAAAATAGGTTTTATCCTGCTGGTTGGAAAACTGTTCTACCACGTAATTCAGGGGCTTTTTTCCGGCCTGATTCACCGCATCGAATTTTTCTCCAAGGCCATATACCGCAGTGCCGGGGAATTCCAGATGCAGACGAAGATTGTAGGCGTTGCCTTCTTCGTCAACCATCACCTTCAATGCCGTGCCAAGACGGAAGAGGGAAGCGCCGCCTTGATCTTTGAACTCATATATTGAGCTTAATTGTTCTATTTTGTCATATTTTCCATATATTTTATCGGTTAAATTAGATGATAAAATAATTCGGATACAAGGTGCGCTTGAAATCTCAATTCGATACGCCTGTGTATCCGTTCTGAAAATCAGGTTTGTCACATCGCTCTGCTTTATCAGTTCGGGGGAAAGCGTGAGCTCCCGCAGTACGGGACATTCATAGGTTCTGCTGGCTTCATTGTCTGATGTGACGAAACGATAGGTGAAGGTTTTCTCATCCTGTTTTATGTAATGGGTAAAACTGAAATAGCGCTGGCCCCGGTCGTTGGTGCTGTGATACGTTCCGGGGAGAGAGCGGGTTCCATGATCATCCGTGATCTCCAACCGGACGGAAGCGGCTTTAGATCCGTCCAGCCGGCAGCCGAACCGAACCGTATCTCCCGCTTTGACAAAGAAGGGCCGGCGCTCCAACGCGCTGTCAAAATGCGGGAAAAGGCCGCTGGGCATATGCTTAATTGTCATATACTTCCATCACCGTTCCTCTCTCGATTAATTCCATGGGAATGATTCTCTCAACGCGGGGCAAGCCATGGTTCTGCACCGCTTCTATCATAAGACGCGCAGCCTGTCTGCCCTTTTCCATGATATTCTGACGAATTGTCGTCAACCCGGGGAAGCACATTTTTGCATATTCCGCATCGTCAAAGCCGATGACGGAAATATCGCCGGGAACCGAGATGCCCGCCTCATGCAGGCCGTTAATCAGGCCGACTGCCGTAATATCCGCTGTCGCAAAGACCGCGGTAACACCCCTGCGGTTTTTGGCAAGGTTCTGCGCCGCTTCCGCGCCATAGCGGTAGTCCACATAGCCTTCAAACAGGTTTCTTTTCAGGGGCCGGATTCCCGCTTCCCGCAGCGCGTCCAGATAGCCCTGGTAGCGCTCGGAATTCACGCCGTGCTCTTTCAGCTCGCCGGTGACGATGGCGATATTCCGATGACCCTTTTCAATCAGGTATCTGGTTGCCATGTAGCCGCCAAGCCGGTCGTCCGTCCGGACGCTGTAGAAAAAACTGTCGCCGCTGCCGTAACAATCGACCAGCACCGCCGGGATTTTATACTTTTTATATTCCGCCGCATCATCCGAGGGATAAGCGCCCAGAATGATTACGCCGTCCAGCGTCCGGCTCTTAACGATGTCTATATAGCTTTGTCCGGGATTTGTTCCGGAAAGAATCAAATGGTACCCGGCCTTTCGGATTTCCAGCTCCACCGCGCTCAGAAAGGTGCCGTAGAAGGGGTTCCCAAACATAATGTGGGATTCCCGGCGCTTGTTTTCCGTCTGCGGGATGACAATGCCGATCAGCTTGGACTGTACAATTCCCTCGGTTCTGCTTGAGCCAAGCGTTTTTGCGGCCTGATTGGCAACATAATGCAGCTTTTCCACCGCGGCCATGACTTTCTCACGGGTTTCAGGGGTAAAGGACAGCCCGGGCGTGCTGTTCAGAATATAGGAAACAGTCGCGGGGGATACACCGGCTTCTCTTGCAACATCCTTAATACTGACCTGCTTTTTCATCCGGTATCCACCTCGCTTTCCGTCCTTCAATAGTTTATTTTAACGGTTCAATAACATTATATATTTGACTATGCCATTTGTCAAGCACATTGCATAAGCAATCTTTGCTGTCCATCACAAATTTGTGAAAAGCACACAGTTTTCCGCCGGTTCCTCCGGCAGCTCCGGTTGCATTTCTGTAAAAAATCACAAGGACGTTTCGGGAAGCTGCTTTTGCGGAGATCGGCGCGGGCTGGAACAGTGCGCTGAAAGCGCAGCCATGTCTCCGGAGACTCCTGAGCCTCCCTCCTTGTCCGCCCGCCTGCGCTGCACACAGCACGGCGCAGGCGATAAAGCTCTGCCGCTCGCAAAAAAAGAAAACGTCCTTGACATCCAGGCAAACAGGGAATATAATAGAAAACATCAGTTGCGCAACCTTTGTTTCTTTTTTGGGAGGGAAGAAGATGCCGCCGAAGTTTAAATTCAGCAGAGAGGAAATCCTTCAGGCAGCGCTGGAGCTGACGAGAGAAAGCGGAATCTCCGCGGTGACGGCCAGAGCGCTGGGGGCGCGGCTCGGCTCCTCGGCCAAGCCGATTTTCGGCCTGTTCGAGAACATGCAGGAGGTGCAGCAGGAGGTTCTGAAAGCCGCCGACCGCCTGTACCAGAGCCGCCTGCAGAAAGCCATGGCAAGCCGGCAGTATCCGCCGTATAAGGCCAGCGGAATGGCATACATTGCGTTTGCAAAGGAGGAACGGGAGCTGTTCAAGCTGCTGTTCATGCGCGACCGTTCGCACGAGGTGCCAGAGGATCCATCCTCGATACAGCCGCTGATCGAGGAAATTCAAAGGAATACGGGCCTCGACAGGGAGGACGCGTTTCTGTTTCACGTGGAGATGTGGGTGTATGTCCACGGGATTGCGACCATGGTCGCAACTTCCTATCTGTCGTGGGACATGGACACGGTAAGCCAAATCCTGACGGACGCCTATCTGGGACTGAAGCACCGGTTTTCCGAGAAGGCGGTTTCCGCCGCCGGAAACGGGGCGGACGCATGAAGCCGGAGGGAATCCTGCTCGGCGTGCAAAGACACAGAATGTATATGGGGAGGAACCGGAATGGAAGCCATCAAAACAGTGGGACTGACAAAAAAATACAAGAACCTGACCGCCGTGGACGGCCTTGATCTGAGCGTGGAGCGGGGAGAACTGTTCTCCCTGCTGGGCGTCAACGGCGCGGGAAAAACGACGACGATCAAGATGCTCTCCTGCCTGACGAAACCGACGGGCGGCGACGCCTTTCTGCTGGGCAGGAGTATCGCGAGAGATGCGGCGGAGGTCAAAAACATCATCGGCGTGTCGCCGCAGGAGACCGCAGTCGCTCCCGGCCTGACGGTAAAGGAGAATCTGACACTGATGTGCGGTGTCCATGGTTTTTCCAGAGAAAAACGGCAGCGGAAGCTTGAGGAGCTTACCGAACGGTTTGACCTGACAGAGGTTCTCGGCAGGAAGGCCGGCAAGCTGTCCGGCGGTTGGCAAAGGCGTCTGAGCATTGCCATGGCTCTGATCAGCGAACCCGAAATCCTCTTTCTGGACGAGCCGACGCTCGGACTGGATGTGCTGGCGCGCAGCGATCTCTGGGACATTATCCGCAGCATGAAGGGCAGGATTACAATGATCCTGACGACTCACTACATGGAGGAAGCGGAGGCGCTGTCCGACCGGATTGGTATTATGAAAGACGGCCGACTGCTCGCCTTGGGAACGGCGGAGAGCTTAAAAACGCAGACAGGTACGGAAAAATTCGAGGAAGCTTTCGTGGCAATCGTGAAGGGGGAGAGACAATGAAACTGCTTGCATTTTCGGGGCGGAACGTCAAGGAGATTCTGCGCGATCCGCTGACGGCGGCGTTCAGCCTGGGCTTTCCGGTCATTTTGCTGCTGCTGATGAGCGCGATTCAGGCCAATGTCCCGGTCAGTCTTTTTGAGATCGCAACGCTGACGCCCGGCATTACCGTATTCGGCCTTTCCTTCATGACGCTCTTCTCCGCGACGCTGATTGCCAAGGATCGGGAGACCGCCCTGCTGCAAAGACTGTATACCACGCCGCTCACCGCTGCGGATTTCATTTTCGGCTATGCGCTGCCGCTTTTGCCCATTTCGGTGGCGCAGGGCGCGGTTTGTTACCTTGTCGCGCTTCTGCTGGGGCTTCCCGCGACTGTGACCGTCGTCTATGCGGTGCTGTTTGTTCTGCCGGTGTCTCTGTTTTTTATCGCGCTGGGACTCCTTTTCGGCAGCATCCTGTCCACCAAGCAGGTTGGGGGAATCTGCGGCGCGCTGCTGACAACGCTGACGGCGTGGCTTTCCGGCGCGTGGTTTGACCTCTCGCTGATCGGCGGAGCTTTCCAGAAAATTGCAAATCTTCTGCCCTATGTTCATGCCGTGGCCTTGGAAAAAGCCGTTCTGGCAGGAAATTTTGCGGGGATTTTTCCGCATATCTGGTGGATCATGGGCTATGCGGCGGCTGCGTTCGCCGCGGCGGTGCTGCTGTTTTTACGCCAGATGAGGCGGCAATGAAGGCCCGGACAGAAAGTTGATACATTTTCCGCTTCCTCTACGGAGCGTTGGTTTATCAGGAGATTTGAGGATCGAACAGTTCCGACGGTGAAATGGAGTTTCTCACCCTTCCGGGCGGATAGGGAATCTATCCGCCCGGTTTCCTTACCCGGAAAGGGCGGACCGCCGGAGAGCCCAAAAGGCCGTTTTGAGAAATTTGCAGAAGCCGGAAACTTGTTTTTTAAGAAAAAGCGTGCTATACTGTTTATCGGACGATACGTCTGAATTCATTTTTGGAGAATGCTGTTTGAAAAGAAACAACACCTTGGAGATTGTGGTAGATCTTTTCTGATTATAATTATTAAGAAAGGATTTATCATACAATGAAAAACTTATTTCTGTCCGCTGCATCCGAACAACCGCTCCGGCAGATGTCTGAGAGAGCAATTGCGCAGACGGTCACGTTCCGAAGGGAGACCGAAAGTGACTGGCGTAAAGTGGAGTTCCTGACGCGGGAAGCCTTCTGGAATGTTTACCGCCCGGGCTGCACCGAGCATTATGTGCTGCACTGTTACCGGAGCCGTCCGGACTTCGTTCCTGAACTGGATCTGGTCATGGAAAGGGAGGGAACCCTGATCGGGCATGTGATGTATGCGCGATCGAAGATTCTCACCGACGAAGGAAAAGAAATCCCGATCATGACCTTCGGACCGATCAGCATTGCGCCGGAGTATCAGCGTCAGGGCTATGGAACGGTGCTGCTTCGCCATTCGATGGAGAAAGCGAAGGAAATGGGCTGCGGCGCTCTTGCCATCACGGGGAATATCGGATTCTACGGCAAATCCGGCTTTACCGTCGCAAAAAACAGGGGCATCCGCTATGCGGATGATCCGGGAGCGGACTACTTTCTGATTGCCGAACTGATTCCGGGGTTTCTGGACGGGGTTTCCGGCACATACCGGGATCCGGACGGATACTTTGTGAGCGATGCGGAGGCCGAAGCGTTTGACCGGCAGTTCCCACCCAAAGAAAAGCGCAAGCTCCCCGGCCAACTGATATAGTCCCAGCCGTTCCCGGCACGGACCTCAGGCCCGCGCCGGGAAGTTTTGTATTGCAGTGGCCATAAATTCTTGACAATTTTGAAATTCTCTGCTATATTAGTAATAAGTCCTAATATTATGAGGTTCCCATGAAAAAGCAACGCAATTCAAAACAGCGCCGGATCATTCTGGACGCGGTTACCGCGAGATGTGACCATCCGACCGCCGACCAGATTTATCTGGATGTGCGCGCCATAGACGGCAAAATCAGCAGGGGAACGGTATACCGCAATCTTGGAATCCTCTCCGAAAATGAGGAGATCACAAATGTCAAGGTGCCTGCGGCGGACCGGTATGACTCCCGCTGTGACCGCCACTATCATATTTTCTGCACGGGATGCGGCAGGGTTTTTGACGCTCCCTTGTCCTACCACGCAGAGTATGACGGGCAGATCGAAGAAGAGACAGGGTTTCAGATTCACCGGCACCGCCTGATTTTTGAGGGCCTGTGTCCCGACTGCAGAAAAAAGAGTGGGGAATAAAGGTGAAGAGCCTTGGAACGAAGAATAAAGGGAAATCCTTCCGCCCATTGCCTGCCCCTAACCTGTGACAACGGACGGGAGATGACTCAATTCACCGGCATCCTGTACTGCTTAGAAAATAAAATCAATTTGGAGGTAAAAAACAATGAAAAAGTTCAAATGCAAACTGTGCAAGGAGGTCTTTGAAGCGAACGAGACTCCGGTAAAGCACAGCTA